>JBOHBE010000132.1:0-2831 GCA_050698235.1 Gaiellales bacterium | reverse complement strand
CCGATCGACCGCGTCCAGGACGTCGGCGTCCGGCCCGACGACGAGGGCTACTCGGGCTTCGAAGGCAACGATCTCGCTTCATACCTGCGCGGCCGAGGCGTCCAGCGCGTGCTCGTGACCGGGATCGCCACGGACTACTGCGTGCGGGCCACGGCGCTCGACGCCGTGCGGGAGGGATTCGACACGACGGTGCTGACCGATGCGGTGGTCGCGATCGACGTCGCGACCGGCGACGGCCGTCGGGCGCTCGACGAGGTGCGCGCCGCGGGCGGTGCGCTCGACCGGGTGGCGCTCCTGCGCGGCGAGGAGGCGCTCGAGCCGATCCTCGAGGCCAAGGCGGAGCGCATGCGCGAGGTGGCCGAGACCGCAGCCCGCGGACGCCTCATCATCGGCCTCTCGGGCGGGATCGACTCCGCGGTGGCCCTCGGGATCGCAGCCCGTGCCGTCGGCCCCCACGACGTGACCGCCGTGCGGCTCCCGTCGCGGCACACCGAGCAGGTGCACCTGGACGACGCCGCGGCGACGGCGGCCGCCGTCGGCCTGCCCGACGACAACCTGCTCACGGTCTCGATCGAGCCGATCCTGGCGGGCCTCGCCGAGGGGAGGCCCGACGTCACCGGGTCGGACATCCGGTTCGGGAATGCCAGCGCGCGGAGCCGGATGATCGTGATCTATGACCTCGCCCAGGCGCTCCATGCCCTCGTGCTCGGTACCGAGAACCGCACCGAGAACCTGCTCGGCTACTTCACGCGGTTCGGCGACGCCGCATCGGACATCGAGCCGATCACCGACCTCTACAAGACCGAGGTTCGCGCGGCGGCGCGTGTGCTCGGCCTGCCCGAGGCGGTCATCACGAAGCACCCGACCGCGGGACTCTGGGGCGGTCAGACCGACGAGGACGAGCTCGGCTTCACCTACGCCGACGCCGACCGCGTGCTGGTGGCGACGTTCGACCTCGGCATGTCGCGCGCCGAGGCGGCCGAGCGGGCCGGCGTCGAGCCCGACGTGGTCGACCGCGTGCTCGCGCGTGCGGCCGGCGTCGCATGGAAGCACGCCGTACCGCACACGCTGTGAGCGCTCGGATCTAGGCCGCGCGCAGCGGCTGCATGTCAGCCGACGCTGCGAGCTCGCGGAGCGCCTCGGCCTCGAGCTGGCGGACGCGCTCGCGGGTCAGCCCCACGATGCGGCCGATCTCCTCGAGATTGCGCGGATCCTGGCCGTCGAGCCCGAACCGCATCTCGAGGATGCGGCGCTTGCGGTCGCCCAGGCGGGCGAGCCCCTCGCGCAGCTTCTCGTGGCGCAGGTGGGTCTCGGCGAGCTCCTCGGGATTGCCGGCGTCGGGATCGGCGATCATGTCGCCGAGCTCCGAGTCGCCGTCCTCGCCGACCGGCTCGTGGAGCGACACGGTCTTGCGAGCCAGGCCGAGCGTCTCGGCCACGGCATCCTGGGTGAGCTCGGCAGCCTTGGCGATCTCCTCCTCGGAGGGCTCGCGTCCCAGGCTGGCCTCGAGCGACCGGCGCGCGCGCTCGATCGCCCGCAGGCGGTCGGACACGTGGACCGGCAGCCGGATCGTGCGGCCGCTGTTGGCGATCGACCGCTGAACGGCCTGGCGGATCCACCACGTCGCGTACGTCGAGAACTTGAGGTCGCGGCGCCAGTCGAACTTCTCGACGGCGCGGTTCAGCCCCAGGACTCCCTCCTGGATCAGGTCCAGGAACGGCACGCCCTGGCCGCGGTATTGCTTGGCGATCGAGACGACGAGCCGCAGGTTCGACTCGATCATGCGGCGCTTGGCGACAGGGTCACCGGCCTCGATGCGCTTGGCGAGCATGACCTCTTCGTCCTTCGTGAGAAGGGGATAGCGGCCCGCCTGTCGCAGGAAGAGATCGAGGCTGTTGGTCGTGGCGATCTCGACCTCGACGACCTCGATCCGCTCCTCGGGAGCGGGAGGCTCGACGATGTCGACGCCCAGCTGGGCGAGCTCGTCGCGCAGGGTTTGCACGTCGTCGGCGTCGAGGTCTAGCTCAGTAGACAGTCCCGCGAGCTCGTCCTCGTACACGACGCCGCGCTCCTGTCCAAGCTCGACAAGGAGCCGCGCTTCCGGCTCGATGATGAGCTGGTCAGTCATCCGTCATCAACTCCTCACTTCCTTTACCCCAACCCCGTCCGGTTCCAACGTTCGTCGTGCAGGACGTATTCCCGCCTACACGTTCTTCGTCGATCGTCGTCTGGCGGATTGGCACGGGCCAATCTCTGTGTGAGGTGGATGACCCGTATCCCACCTCTTGCCGCATCACTCTACGCCTCGACCCCCGAGGCGCCATTCCCGAAATGCGGTATCAGCAACTGAATTATATCCCCGAGACGCGGTAATTCCTAGACCAACCGTCCCGATGGCCGCGCAACACTACCCTGTGACGCGGACGGCACCCTGATAGTTGGAGGCGTACCAGGAGTCCGAAAGACTCGAGATCTTGACCACGTCGCCGGTGTGCGGGGCGTGGATGAAGCTGCCGCCCCCGATGTAGATGCCGACGTGCCCGATGGTGGGCTCGAAGAACACGAGGTCGCCCGGCGCGAGCTGGTCGTACGGGACATGCGGGCCGGCCACCCACTGCGATCCGGTGAAGTGGCCGAGCGAGATCCCGAGCTGCGCGTAGACCCACATGGTGAGGCCGGAGCAGTCGAACCCCGACGGGCTCGCGCCGCCCCACACGTAGGGGACGCCGAGCTGCGTCTCGGCGATCTGCACGGCGCGTGCGCCGAGCGAGCTCGCGGGCGGCGGGTTGCCTCCGCTCCGCACCGGCGGAGCCGGGGTCGTCGTCGTCGGC
>JBOHBE010000131.1:0-5582 GCA_050698235.1 Gaiellales bacterium | reverse complement strand
TCTCGAGGTCGGCGGGCGCCTCGATGTCGGCGGCCGTGACCGAGCCCGGGCCCTTCTTCGCGATGTGCACCTCGATCTCGGGCGACTCGCCGTGGAGGCGTGCGATGAGGTTCTTGAGGTTGAGGATGATGTCGGTGACGTCCTCGCGGACGCCCGGCACCGAGGTGAACTCGTGGGCGACGCCCTCGATCTTGACCGAGGTGACGGCGGCACCCTCCAGCGCGGACAGGAGCACGCGCCGCAGGCTGTTGCCGAAGGTGTATCCGAACCCGCGGTCGAGCGGCTCGACGACGAACGTGCCAAGCGTCTCGCCGATGTCTTCGGACGTGATCTTCGGAATGTTTTCGAGCATGCGTTCCTTACTTCGAATAGAACTCGACGATCAACTGCTCCTGGACCGGCGTGTCGATGTCCGCTCGGTCGGGGAGGCGTAGAACCGTCCCCTGCAGGTTGTCGTGGTCGGCCTGGAGCCACGGGGCGACCGACGCGGTCAGATCGGTTGCGTCGGTCACTGCCGCCTTGGCGCCGGATCCCTGACGAAGGGAGACGACGTCGTCGGCGGAGACCTGGAAGGACGGGATGTTGACCTTCCTACCGTTGACGGTGAAATGGTTGTGCCGGACGAGCTGGCGGGCCTGCGATCGCGACGCCGCGAAGCCGAGCCGGTAGACGACGTTGTCGAGGCGCAGCTCGAGCATCCGCAGGAAGTTCTCGCCCGTGATGCCGGACTTGCGGCTGGCCTTCTCGTAGTAATTGCGAAACTGAGACTCGAGCACGCCGTAGTAGCGGCGCATCTTCTGCTTCTCGCGCAACTGGAGCAGGTACTCGGACTGCTTGATCCGGCCGCGGCCGTGCTCGCCCGGCGGGTACGCGCGCCGCTCGATCGCGCACTTCTCGGTGAGGCAGCGCTCGCCCTTGAGAAAGAGCTTCATGTTCTCGCGCCGGCACTGCTTGCACTTGGGGCCGATCATGCGGGCCATCAGACGCGCCTCCGCTTGCGCGGGCGGACGCCGTTATGGGCCTGGGGGCTCACGTCCTTGACGCCGAGGATCTCGAGGCCCGCCGCCTGGAGCGACCGGATGGCCGTCTCGCGGCCGGAACCGGGGCCCTTCACGAACACCTCGACCTTCTGGAGGCCGTGCTCCATGCCTTCGCGCGCGGCGGCGTCGGCCGTCACCTGGGCGGCGAACGGCGTCGACTTGCGCGAGCCCTTGAACCCGACCGCGCCGGCGCTCTTCCACACGATCACCGCGCCGTCCTTGTCGGTCAGCGCGACCAACGTGTTGTTGAACGACGTCTTGATGTGCGCCTGGCCGATGGCGATGTTCTTGCGGGCCTTTCGGCGGACACGGCCACGCGTGCCGCCTCTACGGGGTGCTTGGGGCAATTACTTCTTCCTCTGCTTGCCGACGGTCTTCTTGGGGCCCTTGCGGGTGCGCGCGTTCGTGCGCGTACGCTGGCCGTCGACCGGAAGGCCGCGGCGGTGCCGCAGGCCGCGGTAGCAGCCGATCTCCATCAGGCGCTTCACGTTCTGGGAGCGCTCACGGCGCAGGTCGCCCTCGACCGTGAGGCCCTGGTCGATGTGCGCGCGCAGCCGCCCGACCTCCTCTTCGGTGAGGTCGCGGACCTTGGTGTCGGGGCTCAGCCCGAGCTCGGCGAGCACCTTGAGCGATGTCGACCGGCCGATCCCGTAGATGTACGTGAGACCGACCTCGACCCGCTTCTCGCGGGGAATGTTCACGCCCGCTATCCGGGCCATCAGCCTTGCCTCTGCTTGTGGCGGGGATTCGAGCAGATGACCAGCACGTTGCCGTGCCGGCGGATAACGCGGCACTTCTCACACATCGGGCGGACGCTGGGTCTGACCTTCACAGGGAATCCTCTCGGGGGACGGGGGCCCGCTCGGCGGGCAGGCGCAGGCACGCCGCACGAGCGACCCTGAAGTCTATCACCGGGCCTCGCCCGGTCCCTTCGGTTCACGGTGCGTGAGGATCCGCGGCTCGCTCGCGGTGACCGCCACCGTGTGCTCGCAGTGCGCCGCGAGGCTGCCGTCGCGCGTGAAGACCGCCCAGCCGTCGGGGCCGCCCTCGACGTCGTAGCCGCCGGCCGTGATCATGGGCTCGATCGCAAAGACCATGCCCGCCGCGAGCTTGGGGCCGCGGCCGGGCGGTCCGTAGTTCGGGATCTGCGGGTCCTCGTGCATGCTGCGCCCCACCCCGTGCCCGACGAGGCTCCGGACGACGCCGAAGCCGCGCGCCTCGACGACCTCCTGCACCGCGTGGCTGACGTCGCCGAGCCGGTTCCCCTCCCGGCACTTCTCGATCGCCGCCCTCAGGCCGAGGTTGCACGCCTCGATCAGCTCCGCGGCCTCGGGAGTCGGCTCGCCGATCGTGACCGTGATGGCCGAGTCGGCGACGTACCCGTCGAGCGTGACGCCCACGTCGATCGAGAGCAGGTCGCCCTCCGACAGCGGGTACGGGCCAGGGATGCCGTGCACGACCATCGCGTTGGGAGATGCGCAGATCGACCCCGGGAAGCCGCGGTAGCCCTTGAACGTCGGGACGCCGCCGCGGGCGGTGATGAACTCCTCGGCCATCCGGTCGAGGTCGGCCGTCGTCACCCCGGGCTTTGCCTCCCGCTCGAGCATGTCGAGCGTCTCGGCGACGACCTTGCCCGCGCGAGCCATCGTCTCGAGCTCGGCCTCGGTCTTTCGCACGATCATGTGCGCCCGTCCAGGCCGTCGATGAGCGCGTCGACGCTGCGGGCCACGTCCTCGCGGGGGACGGACGCGTCGATCCGGGCGACGAGGCCCCGGCTGGTGTAGTAGTCGAGCACGGGCGTTGCGGCCGCCACCCACTGCTTCTCGTACCGCGCGCGGATGACGTCCTCTTGGTCGTCGTCGCGCTGGTAGAGCTCCGAGCCGTCGATGTCGCAGACCCCCTCGACGGCCGGCGGGTGGAACTCGACGTGGTACACGTGGTCGGCGGCGCGGCACACCCGGCGCCCGGAGAGGCGCCGGACGAGCTCGTCGAGGCCGACCTCCAGGACGACGACGGACGCGATCTTGCGACCGAGGCCGTCGAGCATGCCGTCCAGCGCCTCGGCCTGCGCGCTCGTCCGCGGGAACCCGTCGAGGAGCACGCCGGGCTCGGTGTCGGGGGCGCCGAGGCGCTCGCGGAACATCGCGATGATGAGGTCGTCCGAGACGAGGTCGCCGCGCGCCATGATCGCCTTCGCCTCGAGGCCGAGCGGCGTGCCGTCGCGGACCCCGGCCCGCAGCATGTCGCCGGTCGCGATGTGGGCAAGGCCGCGATCCGAAGCGATACGCGCCGCCTGCGTGCCCTTGCCGGCGCCCGGCGGGCCCATCAGGATCAGGTCGAGCGACATGGCTACTTCAGGAAGCCCTTGTAGGAGCGCATCGACAGCTGCGACTCGATCTGGCGCATCGTGTCGATGGCGACCCCGACGACGATCAGCACGGATGTCCCGCCCAGGGCCCGCGCGGTGGCGGTCGAGAACCCGCCGTACTTGATGAAGAGCGACGGCAGGACGGCCACGGCCGCGAGGAAGAGCCCGCCTGCGATCGTGAGCCGCACGAGCACCTTCTCGAGGTACTGCGCGGTCGGCCTCCCCGGTCGCACGCCCGGCACGAACCCACCGTACTTCTTGAGGTTCTCGGCCTGCTCGATCGAGTTGAAGACGACGGCGACGTAGAAGAACGTGAAGCCGAAGATCAGCACGGCCTCGCCGATCAGGAACGGCCAGCCGCCGGGCGCGAAGAACCGTGCCATGTCCTTGGCGAACTGCCACGGGAGGAGCGATCCCACGGTCGGCGGGAACGCCATGATCGCCGCCGCGAAGATCACCGGGATGACGCCGGCCATGTTGACGCGAAGCGGGAGATAGGTCGAGCCGCCCGAGGTCATCCTTCGACCGACCATCCGCTTGGCGTACTGGATCGGGATCTTGCGGATGCCCTCCTGCACATAGACGACCGCCACGATCACCAGGAACACGACGACCGGCAGCGACAGCTTCTCGAAGGTCGAGCCCTGCCACCACGCCGAGATTCCGGCCGGGGCGGACGTCAGGATCGAGGCGAAGATCAGGAGCGACATGCCGTTGCCGACGCCGCGCTGGGTGATCAGCTCGCCGATCCACATGAGGAGCGTCGCGCCCGCCGTCAGCGTGATGACGATCAGGATCACGTTGCCGAGGTTGAAGCTCACGAGGTTGCCGGTCGCGGCCGAGCCGAGCGCGTTCGAGTGGAACGCGTACGTGTAGCCAAGCGCCTGGAGGCTGGCCAGGAGCACCGTGAGATAGCGCGTGTACTGCGTGATCCGGCGCTGCCCGAGCTCGCCCTCCTTCTGGAGCGCCTGGAGCGACGGGAACACCGGCGTCATGACCTGGAGGATGATCGAGGCCGTGATGTAGGGCATGATCCCGAGCGCGAAGACGCCGAGGCGCGCGAGCCCGCCGCCCGAGAACACCGACAGGAGGCCGAAGATGCCGCCCTGGTTCTTGAGCGCCTCCGACAGCGCGTCGGAGTTCACGCCCGGCGCCGGAACGTACGACCCGAACCGGTAGATCGCGAGCATGGCCGCGGTGAAGAGGAGCTTCTTGCGGAGCTCCGGGGACTTCCAGGCGTTCAGAAGGTTCTGGAGCACGCCTACTCCTCGGCGTCGGCCTCGGGCTCAGCCTCGGCCTCGACCTCGGCTGCCTCGGGCTCCGGCTCGGCTTCCGCTTTGGGCGTGCGCTTCTTGGCCTTGGGCTTCGGCTTGGGAGGCTCCGGCACCGCGGGGGTGCCGTCGACCCGCACGGCCTTGCCGCCGGCCGCCTCGATCAGCTCGACCGCGCGCTTCGAGAACGCGTGCGCGGTCACGGTGAGGCTGGTCGTGAGCTCGCCCTTCCCGAGGATCTTGATCGGATGCTTGAGGCTGCGGACGACGCCGGCCGAGCGGAGCAGTTCGGGCGTCACCTCGACGCCCGCGTCGAAGCGCTCGAGCGACGCCACGTTGACCGGCGTGGTGTGCGTCCGGAACGGCCCCATCGGCATCGACTTCTTGTGGTTCGGGCCGCGCAGCTTTCCCAGGCGCATGTAGAGCGGCATCTGGCCGCCCTCGAACCCGGGCCGCATGCTGTGGCTGCCCGACCGCGACTTCTGGCCCTTCTGGCCGCGCCCGGCGGTCTTGCCGCTTCCGGAGCCGTGACCGCGGCCGATCCGCTTTCGGTCGCGGCGGCTGCCCTCGGCCGGCTTCAGCTCGTGCAGGGTGAGCCCGGGGGTCGCGTCAGCCATCGATCTCCTCCACGCGGACGAGGTGGTCGACCTTGCGGAGCATGCCCCGCAGAACGGCGGAGTCGTCGCGCTCCGTCGTCGCGTTGATCTTTCGCAGGCCGAGCGCGCGCAGCGTGCCCTTGTGCTCGGGCTTCGTGCGGATCGTGCTGCGGACCTGTGTGATCTTGAGGCGCGCCATCAGGACTCCTCGGCCTCCTCGGCCGGGGCCTCGGCCCCGGCCTCGGCTGCTGCCTCGGGCTCAGGCTCGGGCTCCGGTGCGGCCTCGGGCTCAGCTGCTGCTTCGGGC
>JBOHBE010000130.1:0-5108 GCA_050698235.1 Gaiellales bacterium | reverse complement strand
ACGGCGCGCATGAACTCGTCGGTGACGCGGACCGAGTTATTCGCGTTCTGGTACTGGATCGACGCCCAGTCGGGGGAGTCGAGGCTCATGTCGTACCCGGCCGCCTGCAGCACGCGGGCCTTCTCCTCCTCGTGCTGCTTGCACCAGATGAACTCCTCGATGTCGGGGTGGTCGACGTTCAGGACGACCATCTTGGCCGCCCGGCGTGTCTTGCCGCCCGACTTGATCGTGCCCGCCGACGCGTCGGCGCCGCGCATGAACGACACCGGCCCGGAGGCGTATCCGCCCTTGGCCAGCTGCTCCTGCGACGAGCGCAGCTTCGACAGGTTGATGCCCGACCCGGAGCCGCCGCGGAAGACCAGGCCCTCCTTGCGGATCCAGTCGAGGATCGACTCCATGTTGTCGTCGACGGAGAGGATGAAGCACGCCGAGCACTGGGGGTGCTCCTCGAACCCGACGTTGAACCACACGGGCGAGTTGAACGCGACCATCTGGTGCAGCAGGAGGTGGGTGAGCTCGGCGCGGAACGTCTCGGCCTCGTCGGTGTCGGCGAAGTAGGCGTCCTTGATGCCCCAGGCCGTGACCGTGTCGGCGACGCGGCCGACCATCTGGCGCACGGACCGCTCGCGCTCGGGCGAGCCGAGCTTCCCGCGGAAGTACTTCTGGGCGACGATGTTGGTCGCGGTCTGGCTCCAGAAGGCCGGGAACTCGACGCCCTTCTGCTCGAACGAGGGGCCGTCCTTGCCGGCGATCAGCGCGTCGCGCTCCTCCCACTCGACGAGGTCGAACGGGTGCGATCCGGGCGTCGTGAAATAGCGCGGCACGCCGATACGGACGTCCTCCTTGCCCTCGGCCACCTGCGTCTCCGCGTGCTTCACGTCCGTCGTCGCCATGCCGTCCTCCTCGTTCCCTCGCATGCTTGTAGTTTACCGAACAGGCGTTCGCGCCAGGGGCTCGAGCAGCTCGAGCTCGCGCTCGAACTCCTCAATGTCCTGGAAATCGCGGTACACCGACGCGAATCGCACATAGGCGACGAGGTCGAGGTCGCGCAGGACCCTGAGCGCCTCGTCGCCGACCGCCGCCGCCGCCACCTCGTCGCCGACCCCGTTTCTGAGCTCGGCCTCGATCCGCACCGCCGCCCGCTCGATCTCGGCCAGCGGGATCGGCCGCTTGACGCACGCCCGCACCAGGCCCGCGAGGAGCTTCTGGCTGTCGAACGGCTGGCGTGTGCCGTCGCGCTTCACCACGTGGAGAGCGGCGTGCTCGACCCGTTCGAACGTCGTCATCCGCTGCCCGCAGAGCAGGCACTCGCGCCGCCGGCGGATTGCTCCCTTGCCGGCCACACGGCTGTCGACGACCTTCGTCTCGCCATGTTCGCAGTACGGGCAGTTCATGCGGCGTCCCTCAACATCTAGTGGGTCGCCCATCCGCTCGATGCCACATCTAGTGGCTCGGGCGAATCGGGGGAATGGAAGTCTTGCTCACGGGTCGGACGGACAACCCGCGAGGCGCTCGGGTCAGGCGCGTATCGCGGCGAGCGTCGCCGCGAGGCCGTCGCCGAACCCCACCTCGGCGTGCCAGCCGAGCTCTCGCGCGGCCCGGCGGGGGTCGAGCGCGCTCCGCGCAAGCTCGCCCAATCGAGCCGGCTCGTGCTGGGGCGAGAGGGCCGTCCCGGCCGCGTCCTGGCAGGCCGCGAGCAGGTCGAGCACGCTCGTCTCCGTCCCGGTGCCGATGTTGAACGTCTCCTCGGGGCCCGTGTACTCGAGCGCCGCCAGGTTGGCGCGGACGACGTCGCCGACGTAGACGTAGTCGCGCGTCTGGAGGCCGTCGCCGAAGACGCGCGGCGTCTCGCCCGCGGAGAGCTTGCCGAAGAAGATCGCGACGACTCCCGCCTCGCCGTGCGGGTCCTGGCGCGGTCCGTAGACGTTCCCGTAGCGCAGGACGACGTGGTTCGTCCCGTACAGGCGGTTCGAGAGCTCGACGTAGTGCTCGCCGCAGAGCTTCGAGACGCCGTAGGGCGCCATCGCCGCGCAGGGCGTGGACTCGGGCGACGGGATCGTCTCGACCTCGCCGTAGATCGCCCCGCCGGTCGACGAGAAGACCACCCGGGCGTCGGTCACGCGGGCCGCCTCGAGCACCTCGGCGGTGCCGCGCACGTTCACGTCGGCGTCGAGCCCGGGGTTCGCCACCGAGAGGCGCACGTCCGCCTGCGCGGCCAGGTGGAACCACGCTTGCGGCTCGACCTCGGCGGCGAGCGCCCTGAGCGCCGCCCCGTCGCGGATGTCGATCATCCGCAGGTCGGCCCCCGCCGGCACCCGCTCGCGCCGGCCGGACGAGAGATCGTCGACGACGACGACCGAGTCGCCGCGGGCGAGCAGCCCGTCGGCCATGTGCGAGCCGATGAACCCGGCCCCTCCCGTGACGATCGCGCGGATGGGCACGGTCGCTCAGGCCGCCTGGGTCGCGGCCTCGGCCTCGGTGCCCTCGTCCTCGCGCTGCACCTCGACGGTCTGGTCAGGCGTCAGGACGAGCCGGCCTCGGAACGGCCCCTTGCGATCCTTGAACTCCATCCAGTCGGAGGCGCCCTTCTCGATCACCTGCCGGGCCTCGTCGATCGAGATCTGGCGTCCCTTGGTCGACTTCCAGATGACGAACCCGCAGCCCGTCTCCTTCTTGCTCTTCCACGACGAGCAGCCGTAGGCGCGGCTGTTCTCGCGGATCTCGCCGTCGCACTTCGGGCAGTCGGCGATCTTCTCGCGCGGGCCGGCCGGCGCGTCGAGCCGGGTGCCGTCGTCGGCGATGAGCTGCACCTTGTTTCCCTCGGCCAGGACGAGCCGCGCCCTGCTCGGCCGGGTCTTGAACCCGTCGAGGAGCTCTGTCTGGCCCTTCTCGAGAAGCTCGCGCGCCTCGGCGGCCGAGATCGAGCGGCCCTTCTGCTGCTTCCAGATGACGAACCCGCAGCCCGGCTCCTCCTTGCTCTTCCACGACGAGCAGCCGTAGGCCAGCCGGTTCTCGCGGATGATGCCGTCGCAGTTGGGGCAGGGGCCGATCTCGGCGCGGAGCGCGCGCACGTCGTCGGAGGAGAGCTCGCGGAAGTACTCCACCACCTGCGAGGTGAAGTCGCGGATGTCGTGCATGAAGGCGTCGCGCGCCCCGGCGCCGCGCTCGATGTCGGAGAGGCGCTTCTCCCACGATCCGGTGAGCTGGGCCGACGTGAGCGCGTGGTCGCCAAGGAGGGCGATCGCCTGCCGGCCCTTCGACGTCGCCCGCAGCTGCTTTCCGAGCCGCTCGATGTAGCCGACGCGGATCAGCTTCTCGATCGTCTCCGCGCGGGTCGCGGGCGTCCCGAGGCCCGCCTCCTTCATCGCGTCGCGGAGCTCCTCGTCCTCGATCTGCTTCCCGGCGGTCTCCATGTCTTTGAGGAGCGACGCCTCGGAGTAGCGCGGCGGCGGCTTGGTCTGCTTCTCGAGCACCTCCGCCTTCTCGCACGTCCCGCTCTCGCCCTCGTCGACCTTGGGGAGGGTCTGGCGCAGCTCGTCGTCGTCGCCCGCTGCCGGCTCCTCGGCCGCGGCCTCCTCGCCGAACGCGGCCGCCCGCCAGCCGGCTTCGACCAGGCGCCGGCCGCGGGTGCGGAAGCGGTGGCCGCCGGCCTCGGTGATGATCTCGGTGTCCTCGAACTTGGCCTCGGGATGGAAGACCGCGAGGAAGCGGCGCACGACGAGGTCGAAGACGCGGGCGTCGTCGCCGGTCAGCTCCTTGCGGGGAAGCTCGCCGGTCGGGACGATCGCGTGGTGGTCGCCGACCTTGGCGTCGTTCACGACGCGCGCGAGCGGCAGCACGTCGAGCCCGGCCACGTACGCCGCGGCCGCGCGCACCGCCGGGATGCCCGTCAGGCTGCGAGCCGTCGCCTTGAGCGTCGGGATCTGGTCGGCCGGGAGGAACTGCGAGCGCGTTCGCGGATAGGTGATGACGGCGCCGGCCGTGGAGCCCTCGTACAGGCGCTGCGCCGCGGCGAGCGTCCGCTGCGCCGAGAGCCCGTAGCGGCTGTTCGCGTCGCGCTGGAGGCTCGTCAGGTCGTAGAGGAGGGGCGGGCGGGTCTTGCGCTCGGTGCGCTTGACGGTCGTGACGAGCGCGGGTGCGCCGCCGGCGGCGGCGGCCACCGCCTCGGCGACCTCCCGCTCGGCGGTGCGGTCCTCCTTGCCCTCGAACCAGCGCCCGACATACCCGCGCGGGCCCTCGAGCCCGAACCGGGCGTCGACCTGGAAATAGGTCTCGGGCACGAACGCGTCGATCTCGACGTCGCGGCGGACGATCAGGGCGAGCGTCGGCGTCTGCACGCGGCCCAGCGAGACGACGCCGCCCAGCGAGCGGCCCTTCACCGTCGCGGCGCGGGTGGCGTTCATCCCGACCAGCCAGTCGGCCTCGGAGCGCGAGCGGGCGGCGTCGGCCAGCGGCTCCATCTCCTCGCCCGGCCGGAGGTTCTCGAATCCCTCCCGGATCGCGTCCTTCGTCATCGACGACACCCAGAGACGCTGGACGGGCTTGGACGTCTTGGCCACGTCCATGATGTACTGGAAGATCAGCTCGCCCTCGCGGCCGGCGTCGCAGCCGTTCACGATGTCGTCCACGTCGGCCCGCCGCATCAGCTTCTTGATCACGTCGAGCTGCTTGCGGTGGCGGGCGTCGGGGCGCAGCTTGAACGTCTCGGGGAGCACCGGCAGGGTCTTGATCGACCACCGCTTGAGGGATTCGTCGTAGTCCTCCGGCTCGGCCAGCTCGACCAGATGGCCGACGGCCCACGAGACGATCTTCTCGTCGGATTCGAGGTAGCCCTCGTGCTTTGCGAAGCCTCCACCGAGCGCCCGCGCGTAGTCCTGTCCGACGGACGGCTTCTCGGCGATGATCAGTGTCTTCCCCATCGGGGCGGCAGGGTAGCACGGGGTCATTCGCGCACCCTGGCCGCTCCGAGAGGTCAGCCGGCGAGGTGGAAGGCCGCCGCCATCGATGCGGCCGGCGCCGCCTCGCCGAGCGGCGGCAGGCCCAGCAACTGCTCGTTCGTGCGCAGCATCGAGTAGTGGGTGAATGGCGTCGAAGACACCGTTCCGGGG
>JBOHBE010000129.1:0-1946 GCA_050698235.1 Gaiellales bacterium | reverse complement strand
AATTAGACCATTTTTGCCTCTTAGTCGGTGCCCTACACCTTAAGACAAAAAGCCCGGAACGCCTGAATTTACAGCGTTTCCGGGCTTTAAAGGTAGGTAGCGGAGGAGGGACTCGAACCCCCGACACGCGGATTATGATTCCGCTGCTCTAACCAGCTGAGCTACTCCGCCGCGCGGCCAGTCTAGCCCAGCGACTCCTCGCCCAGCCAGGTTTCGAGCACCCTGACGCAGGCCTCGATTCCGTCGAGGTGCGCGATCTCGAATCCGTGCGTGTTCTCGGTCGCGAACGCCAGGCAGGCGGCGTGCGGGACGATCCCCATCGAGAGCACGTTCGAGGCGTCAGACCCGAATCCCGAGAGCGAGGCGTGACGCATTCGGACGCCGGCCGCTGCGGCGGCATCGTCGAGAGCGGCGCCGAGCACGTCGTCCAGCGGGCCGTTGGCGTCGGCGACGATGAGCACCGGGTCCGGGCCGGCGTCGACGCCGTACTCCTCCGCCACCGGCGTCACCTCGAACGCCACGATCGCCTCGGCGTCGGTGTGTCGCCCGTACCAGAGCGCCCCGTGGCAGCCGATCTCCTCGCGGGCCGTGAACACGAGCTCGGTCGTGTGGCGGGGTGACCGCAACCTGGCCGCCAGGTCGAGCAGCCCGGCGACGGCGCCCTTGTCGTCGATCGCGTAGGACGCGATGTACTCCCCGTCCGCGCCGAGCCGCACGGGCGCCTTCCGAGCGACCGCCGGGACGAGGCGCGTCCCGGGGCGGATGCCCGCGGCGTCGAGCGCGGCGTCGTCAAGCTTCGTCTCGACCCAGGCGTCCTGCCAGCGGACACCCGCCGTGTCCTGCTGCTCGCGCTGCGCCGACTCCTTGGAGACGTGGCGCGCACCGAACGAGAGGATGCCCGGCACGGTGGCGTGGCGGCCGAGAACGTCGACCGGCCCCTCGCCCCACACCCACGGGAACGAGCCGCCGAGCTTCCCCACCCGCAGCCGGCCGTGCTCCTCGACCCGCTTGACCATGGCCCCGATCTCGTCCTTGTGTGCCAGCACGGCCCGGACCGGGCCCGGCTCGCGGCCCTCGATGCGAAGCACGATGTTGCCGGCCGTGTCCGTCCTGGGCTCGCCGTGGGCGGAGAGGCGCTCGGTCAGGTACGCATCGACCGCGTCCTCGACGCCGCTGGGAGAGTGCAGGGCGCCGAGCTCGCCCAGCGTCCGGGCCAGCTCGTCTCGCGTCACGGCACCACGCCCGCCGTATGTGCCCCTACGCGGGCGACTTCCATGGCCGCAAGCGTACTACCATCGCGCTGCAATGCCGCGCGGCGCCGAAGACCTCGCACTGCTCGACGCGCTGCTCGAGCACGCGCGCCAGTCGCTCGGGGCCGACCACGTCACGTTCTGCTCGTGGGACGAGGCGGCCGGGACGCTTACCATCGAGCGCGCCAACGGACGGATCGAGCACCCCGAGGTGCAGGCGACCGGAGAGGCGATCTCGATCGGCGGATACGGGCTCGACCTCGCGCCCTACAACCCCGGCCACAACGAACCGGTGATCTACCGCGACGCGCCGGACGAGATGCCCGGCGTCCGTGAGTTCCTGCGCCGGATCGGGGCGCACTCCGAGCTCACGATCCCGGTCTTCGACCGCCCCGGCGGCAAGTGGGTGCTCGAGGCGTTCTTCTGCGACCCGTCGCTCCGGCTCGGCGGACGCGAGCTCGCGAGCGCTTCGCGGCTCGCTCCCCTGGCGGCCGCCGCCATCTCGCGCGACGCCATCCTCGACGACCTGCGCGAAACCGAGGCCCGCCTGCGTTCGGTGGTCGAGCAGATCCCCGCCATCACCTACGTCGACGACATCGAGCGGAAGCCCGTGTACACGAGCCCGCAGATCAGGTCGCTGCTCGGGTACACGGTCGACGAGTGGCAGGCGCCCGGGTTCTGGATCTCGCGCGTCCA
>JBOHBE010000128.1:0-3175 GCA_050698235.1 Gaiellales bacterium | reverse complement strand
ACCGGATAGGCGGGTGACGCTGGGGGCGCCACCCGCCGGGAATCGGTCAGGCTGCGAGTCGGTGTCGCAGGCCGCCGCCGAGGTAGACACGGCGGCTCACGCGGATGGCATCGTCGATGCGATTCCGCAGCGTGATGGTGTTCATGGGCTCGTCGGGGTCGACCATGACGGCGGGGGTCGCATCGAGGACGTCGCAGGCGGCGAGGGCGACGGTCAGGATGGCCACCTCGGCCTCGTCGAGGCCGAGGTCGAAGATGAGGACGTCGGGCTTCATGTCGTTCACGAGTCCGAGCGCCTCCTCGGCGTCACGGGCGACGACCACGTGGTAGTGGTCGGCAACCGCGCGCCGAACCATGGCGAGCGTGAGGGGGTCGCGGTCGATCACCATGACGGTGGCACGCGCCCCGAGCGAGGAGATCCGGGCCAGAGGGCTCGGCTCGACGACGTCCCGGTCAGCGGGCGTGTCATTCGCGATTCGGTGGGTCAGGCCGTACATCGGTGTGGGTTCCTCCTGGAGCGGGGAGCGGAACTTGAGTGGCACCGTCCGTGGTAGCCGAGTGATCGTCTCTTCACATTTTCATAATGAAACCCTTACGGGGGAATTGCAGTTGCCCCCGGATGGGGGAGGCGACGGGTCGATCATCTACGCTGTTCTGGTGCGCCTCGACCGCATCTACACCCGGGCCGGCGACGCCGGCCAGACGTCGCTCGGCGACGGGGAGCGAGTGTCCAAGAACGACGCCCGGATCTGGGCCTATGGCACCGTCGACGAGACGGGCGCGGCGATCGGCGCGGCCGTCGCGGGCGGCCTCCCCGACGAGATCGCAGACCTCCTGCGCCGCGTCCAGAACGACCTCTTCGACGTCGGCGCCGACCTCGCCGTGCCGGTCGGGACCACGCGCGGCAAGGGCAAGAGCCGGCTGCGCATCGGCGACGCTCACGTCGCGGCGCTCGAGCAGGCTTGCGACCGCCACTCCGAGGCGCTCGAGCCGCTCACGAGCTTCGTCCTCTCGGGCGGAACCGGGGCCGCGGCGGCGCTGCATGTGGCCCGGACGACCTGCCGTCGCGCCGAGCGGTGCGCGGTCGCCCTCGCCGAGCACGAGGAGGTGAACCCGGCCTCGCTGGCGTACCTGAACCGGCTGTCGGATCTCCTGTTCATCCTCGCGCGGGTCGCGAACGACGGCGGCCGCGGCGACGTGCTCTGGCAGCCCGGCGCGTCGGTCGCACCGGACCCCGCCTAGTTATAGCGTCGGGGATAATACCAACTGCTATAGTCCGGGCGTGGCGGACGAGAACCCCTTCCGGTACGGCGACATCGTCTCGGGGACGCAGTTCACCGACAGGCGCGCCGAGATCGCCGCGCTCCGGGCCGACGTCGAGAGCGGCCAGAACGTGGTCGTGATCGCCCCGCGGCGCACCGGCAAGAGCTCGCTCATGCGGGCGTGCGTCGAGGAGCTCCGCGCCGGCGGCGTCCTCGTCGCGGAGTGCGACCTCTTCGCCGCCCCCGACAAGGGCCGGCTGGTGGAGCAGCTCACGACCGCGCTCTACCGCGGCCTGCTCTCGCCGTTCGAGCGGGCCGGCCGGCGCTCGCTCGACTTCCTGCGCCGGATGCCGGTCGCTCCGGTGGCGACCGTCGACCCCGAGGACGGCAGCCTCTCGTTCACGATGCCCCAGACCCTGCGCCGGGGCGACGTCGACGTGACGGTGGAGCGGCTGCTGCGCCTGCCGGCCGAGGTGGCCGCGGAGCGCGGCCGCCGGGTGGCCCTCGTGCTCGACGAGTTCCAGGAGGTGACCCGCATCGACCGCGACCTGCCGCGGGCCATGCGGGCGGTGTTTCAGCAGCAGCCCGAGGTGGCGCACGTCTACCTGGGGAGCCACCGGCACATGCTGCGAAGGCTCTTCACCGAGCGAAACGAGCCGCTCTTCCGAAGCGCCAAGGTGATGGAGCTGGGCCCGATCCCGGCCGCCGAGTTCGGGCCGTTCATCACCGAGCGCTTCGTCGCGACGGGCCGGTCGATCACGCCCGATGCCGTCGACCGGGTGCTCGCGATCACCGCGGGCCAGCCGTACGACACGCAGGAGCTCGCCCGGTTCCTCTGGGCCATCTGCGAGGGGGGGCCGGCGACGGCTGAGATGGTCGACGAGGCCTTTGCCCAGGCGGTCATGGCGGAGTCGGCCCGGTGCGCGACGATCTGGGAGGGGCTCTCGCCGTACCAGCGCCTCGTGCTGCTGGCGGTCGCCGCGGAGTCCGGCCGGATCTACTCGGAGGAGTACCGGCATCGCCACCGGCTCGGGCCGCCGGCCCGCGTCCAGAAGGCCGTCGAGGCTCTGGCCGAGCGCGATCTGGTCGAGGGCGCGGCCCGGCCCGGGTTCACCGTGCCCGACCCGTTCCTGCGTGCATGGCTCTCGGGGCGGGTGCGGACGCCGCCCGCGCCGGTATCGTTCGAGTGATGGCGCAGCCCGAGCGTGCCCCGGAGCCTCGGCCCGAGCCTGAGCGCTCGACCATCTCGGGGATCCCCTACGAGCCGCTCTACTCGCCGGCCGGCACGCCCGTCGACTACAACGCCGACCTCGGCGACCCCGGCCGGTTCCCGTACACGCGCGGCATCTACGAGACGATGTACCGCGGCCGGGCGTGGACGATGCGGCAGTTCGCGGGGTTCGGGACCGCCGAGGAGACCAACCGCCGGTTCCGCTACCTGCTCGACCACGGCCAGACCGGGCTCTCGACGGCGTTCGACATGCCGACCCTCATGGGCTACGACTCGGACCACGCCCGCTCGCTCGGCGAGGTCGGCCGCGAGGGTGTCGCCGTCGACACGCTGGCCGACATGGAGGATCTCTTCGCGGGGATCCCGCTCGACCGGGTGACGACCTCGATGACGGTGAACGCGCCGGCCGCGGTCGTCCTGGCCCAGTACGTGGTCGTTGCCGAGAAGCAGGGCATCCCGCCGGAGGTGCTCGGCGGCACGATCCAGGCCGACATCCTCAAGGAGTACATCGCCCAGAAGGAGTGGTGCTTCCCCATCGATCCGGCGATGCGCCTGCTTGGCGACATGATCGAGTGGTGCTCGGGGAACATGCCGCGCTGGCACCCGGTCAGCATCAGCGGCTACCACATCCGCGAGGCCGGCTCCACCGCTGCCCAGGAGCTCGCGTTCACGCTGAAGGACGG
>JBOHBE010000127.1:0-10904 GCA_050698235.1 Gaiellales bacterium | reverse complement strand
TGCCGCTGACGCTCATCACGGGCCTCTTCGGCATGAACTACGCCCACATCCCGTTCAAGCACGACTACCACGCGTTCGTGGCGACCGTCGGCATCATGCTGGCGATCTCGGTGGTCATGCTGTCGTTCTTCCGCTTGAAGCGGTGGATCTAGCGCCGTGACCGAGCGCCTCTGGGCGCCCTGGCGCATGGAGTACATCCAGGGCGGCGCTGACGCGCCGGGCTGCATCTTCTGCGACAAGCCGGCGGCGGGCGACGACGAGTCCAACCTGATCGTCCACCGCGGCGAGCGGGCCTACGTGCTCATGAACCTCTACCCGTACTCGAACGGGCATCTGATGGTGGCGCCGTACCGGCACGTTGCGGCGCCCGGCGACCTGAACGAGGGTGAGCGCGCCGAGATGTGGGCGCTGCTCGACCGGTCGCTGGGCGTCCTCTCCGACGCGATGGCGCCGCACGGGTTCAACGCGGGGATCAACATCGGGCGGGTCGCGGGTGCCGGCGTCGAGGATCACATCCACCTGCACGTCGTCCCGCGCTGGAACGGCGACACGAACTTCATGCCGGTGCTGGCCGACGTCAAAGTGATGCCGGAGCACCTGACGCGGACGGCCGCCAAGCTGCGGGACGCCTGGCGCAGCTGAACCCCGTGGGGTCAGACCCCGTGATACCGGTCAACTCGATTGGTGCGGAGCTGTGACCGGCTCGTCAGTCCTCGGCGGTGCGGGCGAACAGGATGTGGTCGCGCCAGGCGCCGTTGATGAAGAGGTACTTCGGCGAGAGGCCGATCTCGGTGAACCGGTTTCGCCGGAGCACCGTCTGCGAGCCCGCGTTGTCGACGAGCGTCGCCGCCTCGAGCCGGTGGAAGCCGGCCTTGCCGAACCCCCACTCGCACACGTGGCCGACGGCCGCCGTTGCGACCCCGCGGCCGTTCAGGTGCTGCACCACCCAGTAGCCGAGCCCGGCGTTCTGGAACGGCCCGCGTGACATCCGCGACACCGAGACGACCCCGGCCGGCTCGCCATCGGCCTCGATCAGGAACCGCTCAAGTCGGTCGGCCGCCCGCTCCTGCTCGAGCGCGCGCAGCTCGCGCCTCTGGGAGGCCGTCGTGGCGAACCCCTCCGACCGCGGCGGGTCGAACGGCTCGAGGAACTCCCGGTTCGCGGTGTAGAGCGCCGCCAGCATGTCGGCGTCGCGCACCTGCAAGGGACGTATGGAGACAGTGACTGGTGGTGTGGCCGGCAACGTTGGGTGGTGTCGATGGCGAGCGAAACCGAGCGATGCGAGGACGCAGGGAGCGTCAATACTGCCGGAAGTATTGGCGCGACCGAGGACAACGTAGCGCGACGGTTTGCAGCCGCCAGAACCTGCCGAACGTTGCCGGTCACACCACTACACTCATACCGCGATGCTGGCGCCCTCCGTGTTCAAGGCCTACGACGTTCGCGGAATCGTGCCAGACGAGCTCGACGCGGAGGGCGCATACGCGCTCGCCTGCGGGTACGTGGCCGCGTTCGAGCCGAAGGTGATGGCGGTCGGGCGCGACATGCGCCTGTCGTCTCCCGAGATCGCGGCCGCCGCGATCAGGGGTGCGGCCGACTCCGGCGCCGATGTCGTCGACCTCGGCCAGATCGGCACCGAGATGCTGTACTTCGCCGTCGGCGAGTACGGCTACGAGGGCGGCCTCCAGATCACCGCATCGCACAATCCCGCCGCCTACAACGGGATGAAGATCGTCCGCCGCGGCGCGCTGCCGGTCGGCGGCGACACGGGCTTGGACAAGATCAAGGCGCGCGCCCTCGGCCCTGCGCCCGTGCCGGCCGGCTCACCCGGCGAGATCTCAAAGCGCGACGTCTACGCCGAGTTCCACGAGCGCGCGCTCGGGTTCATCGATCCCAGCGCGGTGAAGCCGCTCAACGTGGTCCTCGACGGCGCGAACGGGATGGCAGGCCCGATGGTCGCACCGACGCTGGAGCGCCTCCCGGTCACCGTGCACCCCTACAGCCTCGAGCCCGACGGCCACTTCCCCAACCACGAGCCGAACCCGCTGCTCGAGGAGAACCGCCAGTTCATCATGGGGAAGGTCAAGGAGCACGGCGCCGACCTTGGGATCGCGTGGGACGGCGACGCGGATCGCTGCTTCTTCATCGACGACACCGGCGAGTTCGTGCCCGGCGACCTCATCACGGCTCTGATCGCCCGCACGATGCTCGAGAAGCACCCGGGCTCGACGATCGTCTACGACCTGCGGGCGTCGTGGGCGGTGCGCGACACGATCACCGAGGCGGGCGGGACCGCGCTCGAGAACCGCGTCGGGCACGCCTTCATCAAGGCCCGGATCCGCAAGGAGGACGCCGTCTTCGCAGGCGAGGTCTCGGGCCACTACTACTTCCGCGACTTCTACTACTGCGACACGGGCGTCGTGCCTGCGCTCGTCATGCTCGAGCTCCTGTCCGTCGCCGGCAAGCCGCTGTCCGAGCTCCTCGCACCGTTCCGCGAGCGGTACCACATCTCCGGCGAGATCAACTCGACCGTGGACGACGTGCCGGTGAAGCTCCAGCAGCTCAAGGAGCGCTACTCGAGCCAGGCCGTGCGCGTCTCGCATATGGACGGCATCTCGTTCGAGTTCGAGGACTGGCACTTCAACGTCCGCCCGTCGAATACCGAGCCGCTGCTGCGCCTCAACCTGGAGGCGCTCGACGGCTCGACGATGGAACGGCGCCTGGCCGAGGTGCTCGACCTGATCCGCGGGTGAGCGTGACCGACCGCAAGCCGCCCTTCCGGTTCGCGGTGCGGACGCGGGTCGGCTTCGACGAGACCGACGCCCAGGGGATCGTCTACTACGGGCGCTACATGCCCTACTTCGACCGCGCCCGGGTCGAGTACCTGCGCCACCTCGGGCTGCTCCGCCCCGGGTCGAGCGGCGCGGAGTTCGTGATGCGGGCCCAGCACGTCGAGTACCACGCGCCGGCGCGGTTCGACGACGAGCTCGAGGTGTTCGTCCGTGTGCGCCGGCTCGGACGCACGAGCGTGACCTGGGAGTTCGACGCGTACAACGCCGCCTCCGACGAGCACCTGGCGACGTCGACCCAGACCGCTGTGTACGTCACGGAACGGCGGCCCGTCCCCGTCGACGACGCGATGCGGGCTGCGGTCCTCGCGTTCGACTCGGGGGCCGAGTCGTGACCCCGGACGTGCTGGCCGAGATCGAGCGGATCGCCGGCGGCGACGAGTCGTCAGACCAGATCCTGCGCCGCGTCGTCGATCTGCTCGAAGACCGTGTCGAGTCCTACTCGTGGGTCGGGGTCTACTTCGTCGAGGGAGATGAGCTCGTCCTCGGTCCCTGGCGTGGGCCCGAGGCCACCGAGCATGTGCGGATCCCCGTCGGCCAGGGCGTGTGCGGCGCCGCGGCCGCGAGCGGCAAGACCGAGATCGTGGACGACGTGAACGCCGACGAGCGCTACCTCTCGTGCTTTCTCTCGACCAGATCCGAGATCGTCGTCCCGATCATCTACGACCACCTGGTGGTTGCGGAGATCGACATCGACTCCGACACGCCGGCCGCCTTCGGCGACGCCGACCGCGAGCTCCTCGAGCGGGTCGCGGCGGTCATCGCGGAGCACTGCCTGGTGGGCTGGGACACAGGCGGCGTCGACTGGGAGGCACCGGAGAACTGGGAGGACAGCCGCTGACGCGCGGCGTGTGGTAGAAATGGCCGACGGTCCGAGAGGGAGGGCAAAAGCATGACGGACATGGCTGATTCGGGTACGGGCTCGAAGCTCTTCGTACGCCAGTCGTCGGGGCTCGTGCGTGACGTCAGCGTCACGAACGCGCTGTTCTTCAACGTCGCCGCGTTCGTCGGCGTCGGCCTGACGCTCTATCCGATCTTCTACTCGCTGGGCTTCGTGCCGGTGTGGAAATGGGGCCCGTTCTCGGAGTACGGCTGGGCGGCGATCGTCACCGGCCTCTTCTGCATCCTGCTCGCGATCATCTTCGCGTCGCTCACGTCGGTCATGCCCCGCTCCGGCGGCGACTACGTGTTCACGAGCCGCATCACGCACCCGTTCCTCGGCTGGATGGAGGCGTGGACGCTCGTCATCGCCTCGGTGCTGATCATCGCTTTCGAGGTGCCGCTCGTCCTGCGCAACCTCCAGATCACGGCGCGGATCATCGGCATCGGTGCTGGTGGCAGCTTCTTCAACGACGCGAACACGTGGTTCACCGACTCGACCGGCGCGATCACGGGAACGCCCGGCTTCATCGGATCGCTGGTCGTGCTCGCGATCATCGCGGGCGTCGTCCTCCTCCCCACGCGCACCTTCCACCGCGTCGTGACGGCGCTTGCCATCTTCGGGGTCGCGGCCTTCGTCGCCATGTTCATCTTCGGGCTGCTCGCGACGAGCCGGTCGGACTTCGAGCACAACCTGCCGCAGTACACGGGTGGTGTGTCGGCCGCCAAGATCGCCGCGTCAGGACACCCGACGTTCCTCCCCGGGACGTCGCACGACATCCTGGGCGACCTGTTCTCGCACACGGTCTTCCCGATCATGCTCTCGATCCTGCTCTTCCAGTACATCGGGTTCCAGTACTCGGCGTACATCGCCGGCGAGGTGCGCGGGAACGTCCGTCGCGGCGTCCTGATCGCGCTCCTCGGCGCGCTCGCGATCGGCGTCATTGCGAACTCGATGTACGTCGACTGGATCTCGAACCACTTCGGCTTCGACCTGAACGTGAGCTGGGGCGCGGCGTACTGGGGGTTCAACGAGAACCTCGCTGCGCTGCCGATGGGCCAGCCGAACGCGATGCCGCTCCTGGGGGTGATCGCCAACTCGAGCCTGTGGCCGATCTGGGCGCTGATCAGCTTCGCCGGGGCGATCTTCCCGTTCCTCCTCTGCCCCGTCTACATCAACTTCATCAGCAGGATGCAGCTCGCGTGGAGCCTCGACCGCCAGTTCCCCGAGTGGTTCGGCGAGGTGAACGAGCGCCTCCGCGCCCCGCTGAACGCGATCTTCGCGACGCTGGGGCTGACCGCGCTCTTCCTCTTCTTCCAGAGCTACAACGCGCTCCCCCACTTCCTCGCCACGACGGGCAACAAGCTGAACCTCGCGGGGACGGCCTGGTTCTCGATCACGATGGCGATCCTGACCTGGACGATGCCGGGGGTGAACGCGATCCTCGTGCGGGCTCGGAGACCCGATCTCGTCCGCAACGCCCCGTTCGGCAAGGCGCTGCCGTGGGTGGGGCTCGCCTGGCTGGTGTTCCCGATCTGGGTCTACGCGTTCGGGATCATCAAGCCGATCTGGGACAGCATCACGGCGACCGGCGTCTCGAAGCTGACCTACCTCGAGACGAACGGCATCCTCGACGCGCTGATCTTCTACGGGATCGGCATCGTCATCTACTTCGTCATGCGGATGCGATCGAAAGCGGCGGGCGTCGACACGAACATGCTCTTCGCTGAGATCCCGCCGGACTAGCGGGTGCGGATCTACCTCGCGAGCGACTTCCACGCCGCCGAGAAGGCGTGGCGGAAGTTCCTGAACGCGATCAAGCTGAACGTCTACAAGGCGGACGTCGCGCTGGTCGCCGGAGACCTCACCGGCAAGGCGATCGTGCCGATCGTCCGGCACGGCGGGGCCTACGAGGCGGAGCTCTTCGGCGTGCGGCGGCGCGCGGGGAGCGACGAGGAGCTGGCCGTGCTCCAGCGCGACATCGCCGACGTCGGCTTCTACTCGTTCATCTCGACCCCTGAGGAGGCCGAGCGGCTGGCGAGCGATCCGGAGGCGCGCGGCGAGCTGCTCCACGACCTGATGAACCAGCGGGTGTCTGACTGGCTCGACCTGGCCGACGAGCGGCTCGGAGGCGGGACCGTCCCGCTCTATCTCATCCCCGGGAACGACGACGACTTCGCCATCGACCCGATCCTGAACCGGGAGGGCGCGTTTGCCCAGAACGTCGACGGGCGGGTCGTCGACGTCCCCGGCGACCTTCAGCTGCTCGCGTCCGGGTGGTCGAACATCACGCCGTGGAGCACCCCGCGCGAGGAGCCCGAGGACGTCCTCGAGGCCCGGCTCGAGGCGCTGGCGACCCAGGTGCGCGACCCGAGCCGGTCGATCTTCATGATCCACGTCCCGCCCCACGACTCGGGCCTCGACACCGCGCCGATCCTCGACGAGAACCTGCGGCCGACGATCTCGGCGGGAGACGTCCTGCGCGGCCCGGTCGGCTCACGGGCCGTCCGGCGGATCATCGAGCGGTATGAGCCGCTGCTCGGCATCCACGGCCACATCCACGAGTCGGGCGGCGAGCGCCGCATCGGCCGGACGCTCTGCATCAACCCCGGCAGCGAGGCCAACCACGGCATCCTGCGCGGCTACCTGGTCGACATCGGCCCGGACGGCATCGAGCGCGCGATGCGCGTCGAGGGCTAATACCTGGTACCGATATTGCGCCCGTGAGGGTGAAACATTGGTACCAGGTACAGGTGTTTCACGGCGCCAGAAGAACCAGGCGCCGACGAGGCCGACACCACAGAGCAGCAGCCCATCTCGTCGCTTGCGCCGCGGTTCGTCTGCTGCGCGTACACACCGAACACAGCGCCGACCATCGCAACCTGCAGACCGACGGCGATGCCGAAGGCCCGGGTGCGTTTGGGCCGCGTCACGGTCGGGTCGGAGCTGACTGAAACATTTGTACCAGGTACCGGTGTTTCACGCCCAGGCCGCTTCGCGGACGTCCGCGGGCGCCTTCAGCCAGTAGCTCTCTCGCATCCACTCGAGCGCCGCCTCGAGGCAGTCCTCATCCTCGATGCGGACCGTGACCCAGCCGTAACGGCCGACGTAGCGGGCCTCCGAGACGAACGGCATCTCGAGCGCCACCTCGCGCTCCTCGCGCGTCAGCTTGAGCGTGATCGTGACCGGCGGGCCGTCGCCGAGGATGGCGAACATCGTGCTGCCCTCGCCGACCTTGAAGACGTGGGCGTCCGGGCCGAACGGGTGGTCCTCGCGAGCCGTCGGAAACGCGAGCGCGAACGAGCGGATGCTGCCGGCGGTGTCCACCGTCCGCAGGCTACTGGAGCTCGCGCTGGGCCGTCTCGTGAACCGCAGCGACCCCGTAGTAGCGGTCGGCCGCGTGCACCAGGGCACTCGGGTCGTCGACGCCGCGGAAGGTGAAGTCGGCGTCGGCCGCGTCGGTGCCCGCCGTGTCCCAGTCGACGTCGCCGATGCCGAGCAGCCGCTGGGGGATGCTCTGGCGCAGGTTCACGTTCTGAACGCGATCGACGTGCGTCGTTCGCTCGTGGCGCGACATCAGCCCTGTGCGGATGTGGATGCGACGGTCGGTGACGAGGTAGCGCGTGCTGCGGCGCCGGATCCACCCGACGATGTACGTGAGCACGAGGCCGATTGCGGTGGCGACCGTGAACCACGTCGGTCCGACGTCCTGGCCACCTGCGGTCAACGCCGCCCAGATCCCGACCGCCACGAGCGAAATCAGCGTCCACTTGACGTAGAACAGCAGCATCGATTTCCAACTGGGGTTTCCCTGCCAGATCGTGATCTCGCCCTCAACGTTCACGGACGGGGATCCTACCCTCCAGGGGTGACGCGATAGGCGTCGAAGACCGAGTCGATGTTGCGCAGGGCCTGAAGCAGCGCGCGCAGCTCCTTCACGTCGCCCACCTCGGCCGTGTACCAGTTGCGCGCCATCTGGTCGGCGACGTGGCCGCCGTACTCCACGATGTTCGCGCCATGCTCGGCGAACGTCCGGGCGACGTCCTCGAGCAGCCGGGGGCGATCCCAGGACTGGAGTGCGATCGTGACGCGGAACGAGCTCGTGGCCGCGTCCGAGTCGTCCCAGCTCACGGCGGTGAACCGCTCGGGCGTGCGCTTGAGCGCGCGCACGTTGGGGCAGTCGTCGCGATGGATCGTGATGCCGCGCCCGAGCGAGATGTAGCCCACGACCTCGTCGCCCGGGACGGGCGTGCAGCACTTGGCCATCCGCACGAGGACGTCCGGGTCGGTCGCGCCCTCGACGACGATGCCGAACGACGACGATGCCGCCGGCCGCTTCTGCGGTCGCCGGCTCGGTGTGAAGTCGTGCCCGGGAGAGACGACCTCGGCGGTCTTCAACCGGCCGATCAGCTTGGTCACGACCTGGCCGACCTGGATCTTGCCGCCGCCGATCGCGACGTAGAAGTCGTCGGCCTTCTTGAAGCCCATCTCGCGGATGATCCCGGCGAGCAGCGGCGAGGCCGACACCTTCTGGTGCGGCAGGCCGTTCGACTTGAGCGCCTGCTGGAGCGAGTCGCGCCCCTTCTGCTCGAGATCCTCGCGCGCCTGCTGCGTGAACCACTGCCTGATCTTGTTGCGCGCCCTCGATGTCTTTACGAGGTTCATCCAGTCGCGCGACGGCCCGCGCTCCTGCTTCGACGTCAGGACCTCGACGAACTCGCCGGACTGGAGCGTGTAGTGCAGCGGCACGATGCGCCCGTTCACCTTCGCGCCAACGCAGCGGTGGCCGACGTCCGTGTGGACGGCGTAGGCGAAGTCGAGCGGCGTCGCGCCGGCGGGCAGGCTCTTGACCTCGCCCTTGGGCGTGAACACATAGACCTCGTCCGAGAAGAGGTCGACGCGCAGCGTGTCCATGAACTCCTTGGGATCGCTCGCGTCGCCCTGCCAGTCGGCGAGCTGCGCGACCCACTCATTCGCGCTGACCGCCTCGCGGGACCCGTGCGGCCCAGTCTTGTAAAGCCAGTGCGCCGCGATGCCGTACTCGGCCGTCTGGTGCATGTCCTCGGTGCGGACCTGGATCTCGAGGGGCTTTCCCTGGGGCCCGATCACGGTCGTGTGCAGCGACTGGTACCGGTTCACCTTGGGCATGGCGACGTAGTCCTTGAACCGGCCGGGCATCGGCTTCCACAGCGAGTGGATGACGCCGATCGCGCCGTAGCAGTCCTTGACGGAGTCGACCAGCACGCGGACGGCGGTCAGGTAGTAGATCTCGTTGAACTCCTTGCCGCCCTGCGCAATCTTGGTGTAGATCGAGGACAGGTGCTTGGCCCGCCCGGAGATCTCGGCCTCGATCGCGGCGTGCTCGAGCTCGTGGTTCAGGATCGTCCCGGCCTCGTTCGCGAACCGCTCGCGCTCGTCGCCGGCCTGGTTTACGAGCGACTCGATCTCGGCGTACCGCCGGGGGTGCAGCGTGTGGAACGCCAGGTCCTCGAGCTCCCACTTGATCGACTGGATGCCGAGCCGGTGGGCCAGCGGGGCGTAGATCTCGAGCGTCTCCTTCGCCGTCTGCACCTGCTTCTGCTTTCCCAGGGCCGAGATCGTGCGCATGTTGTGGAGCCGGTCGGCGAGCTTGATGAGGATCACCCGCAGGTCGCGGGCCATCGCGACGATCATCTTGCGGTAGTTCTCGACCTGGGCCTGCTCGCGGCTCGCGAAGCTGATCCGGGTCAGCTTCGTGACCCCGTCGACCAGGACGGCGACGTCCTCGCCGAACCGCTCGCGGACCTCGTCCAGCTCGGCCGGCGTGTCCTCGACCACGTCGTGGAGCAGCGCGGCAGCGATCGTCGCCGTGTCGAGCTTCAGTTCCGCGCAGATGGTCGCAACGGCCACCGGATGGTGGATGAACTCCTCGCCGCTCTTTCGCCGCTGACCCTTGTGATGCAGGCAGGAGTAGTCGAACGCTGCCCGTATCAGAGCGGCGTCGGCGTTCGGGTTGTACTCCGAGATCCGGCCGAGCAGCTCGGCCAGGAGTGGGTCGTGCCGCTCGGCTTCGGCGCTGCGCGGCACCGTTGCCATACCCACATGTTAGTGGAGGGGTGTTGGAGTTCCTGCTGGCCCGCCCACCTGGCCGCTGAGATAGGCGTACGAGTGCTCGACCTGCTCCTGCGCAGCGCGGTAGGTCGGCGACGCCTCGAGGTCGACCCGGGCGGCCCCAACGGCCCCCGGGACGAGGCCGACCTCGCGGAGCACGGTGCGGCATCGCTCGACGGTCTCGGCCGGCAGTGCCGGCGCGGCGCCGTCGCGGTCGGCTCGCCAGACGGTTGCGAGCGTCTCGCGCAGCGGCGCGCGCAGCTCGACCACCTCTCGCGCGAACTCGACCTCGGCCGGTCCCCAGACGAGGTGGACGTGGAGCCGCGAGCCGAGCTCGGCGAGGAGCTCGCCGCCTACGGCGTCGGCCGGCGGGTCGAGCGCCACGACGTGGTGGAACCGCGACGCGATCCGGTCGGCATCGGCGGAGCAATATTCGGCGAGCTCGACCCACCCGGAGCCGAGCCGCTCGGGCCGTAGGACGCCACGGAGCATCCCGGCGCGGCGAACGACGTCGGCGACGAGGATGAGCACGGGCTCCCCTGCCGCAATGAGGCGAGCGACGGTCGCGATCTGAAGGCCGCCGCCCCGGGCATCCTCGACGCTGCCGCAGGCCGCCGCAGCGCGCACGCCGTTCACGTGGGGCACCGGCTCGGGGCCGTCGACCACGGCTGCGACCGCACGCACCAGCATCTGGGCCGATGCCGCGCCGTTCCACTCGTTTCGCGAGAGCCGGTAGGCGACGTCGAACCGGCCGCCCTCGCGGAGCTCTGCGGCCGTACTGCCGTGCCCGAACCAGACGGCGCCGCAGCGGAGCCCGCCGAGCTCGACCGCCATGCGCACGTGCCGCCCGTCGCCGATGCGCTCGACGCCGTGGAGGGCCGCCGCCGGGGCGAGCAGCGTGACGCCAGGGTTGCCGAGGCCGAACGGCTCGAGCCGGTCGAGCTCGTCGGCCAGCTCGAGCGAGGCCTCCGCCGGAGCCAGGACGGCGTCGATCCGCTGCCGGCGGTGGAGATCGGCCTCGGCGAGTTGCTCGGCCGCATGCTCGGCGAGCGCCGCCGCGAAGGCCTCGACGCGCTCCGCCCGCA
>JBOHBE010000126.1:0-2320 GCA_050698235.1 Gaiellales bacterium | reverse complement strand
GTGAACTCCTGGGCGAGGTCGACGTTCGACATCTCGACCGCACCGGGCGAGAGCGTGCCCAGGCCGTTCGTGCCGGCGGTGCCGACCGACTCGACGCCGGAGTTGCTCGACGCGGCGAACTTGTTCCCCGAGACGCGCTCGAGGCCCTCGTTGTTCGGGAACTTCGCCATCGAGATGGCGGCGACGCGGGTCACTGCACCCGCGGCGTCGATCGTCGTCACGATGCCGTCCTGGCCGATCGTCACGGACTTCGTGTTCGCCGGGACGTTGATCGTCGTCTCGGTGGCGGTGGGCGCCTGGGTCACCGGGTCGATCGTGTAGCCGACCACGTAGTAGCCCTCGGGCGTCACCATGTCGCCGTTGGCGTCACGCGAGAGGTTGCCGGCCCGCGTGTAGAGGATGTTGCCGAAGCCCGTCGGATCGTCCGTGATCCGGAAGAACCCGTCGCCCTGGATCGCGCAGTCGAGCGCATTCCCGGTCGACTGGACGGCGCCGGATGACATCAGGTTGTCGATGCCATTCAGTTGGACGCCGAGGCCGACCTGCGCGGCGTTCGTACCGCCGAGGGTGGCCGACGGGGCGCTCGAGCCGCGCTGGATCTGGCTGAGCGCGTCCTTGAAGCTCGTGCGCTCGGCCTTGAAGCCGATGGTGTTGACGTTCGCGATGTCGTTGGCCGTGACGTCCAGCATCATCTGGTGGACCTTGAGGCCGCTGATCGCGGCGAACATTCCTCGCATCATGGGGATCGCTTCCCTTCTGGCCGCCGGCTTCCTCAGCGAGGTCCAGCCCGTGCGGCTCGTGTGGTTTCGGGGTTAGTTGATGACTGCGCTGTCGATGTTGGTGAAGACGCGGTCGCGCATCTGATCCGCGCCGACCGCGGTGATCACGGTGCGGTTCCGCACCGAGACGACGAAGGCGGTGCCGTCGATCAGCACCAGGGCCTCGCGGGCCCCCTTGGCGGAGGCGCGGCTGACGCCGTCCTCGAGCCTGTTCATGGTTGCCTCGCCGACGTCGATTCCACGCCGCTTGAGCCGCTCGAGCGCGTGGCCCGAGAAGCGGATGCCTGCGGCCTGGTCGAGCTTCGCCCGCAGGACCCCTTCAAAGCTCGCACCGGCGCCGTCGGCGGCGGGTGCCGCCGGCGTGGGCCGGGGAGCGCCGACGCCGGGAGGCGCCAGTGCGGGGTTCAGGCGGACGGGGTCGGCGGACATCGCCTATGCGACCTGCACGATCTCGTCGGGTGTGATCTGGGAGTCGCCGACCGAGATCTGGATGGCACCGCCGGAGATCGACACCTTCGATGCGGTGCCGGTCCCGGATGTCCCGTCGGTGGCGACCCACGAGACCTGATGGCCGATCAGGCTCACGGCCTGCGACATCTGGCTCGAGAACGCCTGCTGCTGCGTCGCGGTGACCAGGTTCGTGATCTGCTCCAGTGACGAGAACTGCGCCATCTGGCCCATGAAGTCCTTGTCGTCCATGGGGTTCATCGGATCCTGGTGCTGGAGCTGGGTCACCAGGAGCTTCAGGAAGTCGTCCTTCCCGAGGATGGCGTTCGGATTCGTGCCGGCCGCGGCGGCACCGAGTGTGCCGGGCGTGGTCGGTGTGACGGAGCTCATTTCGGCCTCCTCAGGCGAGCACGTCGACCTGCGTCCCGAGCGGGACGAGGTGCAGCTCGGTCGTGATGTCGACGACGTCGTCTGACGCCGCCCGGTCGTTGTCGTTCGTCGCATGCGCGAGGTCGGACGCCTTCTTGCGGTCACCGCTCGAAGCGGGGCCGTCTCCGGCGACGTGGACGTCGAGCGAGGCGACGTGGAGTCCCTGGCCCTCGAGCGAGCGGCGCAGGTCGGATGCGGTCTGGGCGAGCGCCTGCGCTGCGGCGGGCGTCTCGGCCGCGAGCGTCGCGGCGACGGTGCCGTCATGGACGCGCATCGTGATCCGCACGCCGCCGAGGTCGGCCGGGTGCAGGTTGATGCGGGCCGTGGCGGCGCCGTTGGTCTTCATCGCGACGCGCAGGGTCGTCCGGGCGGCGTCGGGGACGTCGCGCAGGCGGACGCGCGTCCGCGCGTCCTGCTGGGGCTGGTCGGCCACCGGCCGCTCGGCGATGCGGGCGGGCTCGGTCGTGCGGCTCGACGGCTGCGCCTGGGCCTCGGCCGGTGCGTGCGCCGGAGCCGCGGCGTCGGACGGGCGCGCATCGGCCGGGGTGGCCGGAGCGGGCCCGCGGTGTGCGGCCGGCGTGTCGTGGACGCGGCCGGGCCTGGCGGCGACGGGCGCGGGTGCGGGCTGGGCCGGCCGCTCGCCGCGGCCGCGCGAGCGCTCGGTG
>JBOHBE010000125.1:0-3943 GCA_050698235.1 Gaiellales bacterium | reverse complement strand
ACTCCTTCTCGACCGGCACCCAGGGGAGCGCCAGCCGCTTCTGCTTGATCTCCTCGTTTCGCTCGGCCGCCTCGGCCTCGAGCTTCGCAAGCTCCTCCCGGGCCGCCTTCCATTCCTCACGTGTTCCGATCGTGTGCTCGGACATCTCAACCCTCCGTCATCGTGTCTCGTACTCATCGTGGCGCCGCAGCCAGTGCGGCTCGGGGCCGCTTTCGTCGCGCCCCTTGGGGACGCGGTCGAGAAGGAAGTAGTACGCCATCGTCGGCTCGAGCCCGCGTGACGTCGAGACGTACGTCCGGTAGACGACGCCATCGTCGATCGCATAGACGCTGAGGCCCGGGCCCTCGGCGACGTAGCCCGCGGCGTTCGTGCCGCACATCTCCGCGTTCTGGACGACCGTCGCCGGGATGTCACCCTCGAGGAACGGCTTCAGCTCCTCCTCCGTGTGCATGAAGCCGATGTCGCGGTTGAAATCGGTACCGGCGCTCGAGACCCAGTCGATGTCCCAGCCCATCCGCTCCCGGTACGCGAGCAGGCCGGCGAGCGGCCCGCGGGACGCGAGCAGCAGGGTGGTGTCCCTGGCCTTGAGGTGCGGTACCTGGGGAGCGAGCGTGTCCGCGATCGAGGAGCAGGCCGGGCATCCCGCCGTGTAGGACGGCCCGAACATGAAGTGGTAGACCAAGAGCTGGCTTCGGCCGGCGAAGAGGTCGGCGAGGCTCTTCGCGCCCTGCTCCGTCTCGAACCGGTAGTCCTTCTCGACCCGAACCCACGGCAGCCGGCGGCGCTTCTCGGCCAGCTCGTCGCCCCGGCGCGTGAGCTCCTTCTCGTCCCTCAGCAGCTCGTCGCGCTCGGCCTGCCACTCCTTCTGCGTGCCGATCCTGTGCTCCGCCATTCCGTGCCTCCTGTCTCAGGGCTAAGGGTAGGTACCCCATGCGGTGCGTTTCCCGCACCTCTCTTCGACGACCTAGCATGCGCGTCGTTGCCATCCATCCGAAGGAGAGTGAAATGGCTGAGGGGAAGAAGGCGTTCACGGCCGAGGAACGAGCCGCGATGAGGGAGCGCGCCAAGGAGCGGAAAGCGTCCAAGGGGGACGGGGAAGGCGACGTGCTCGCGAAGATCGCCGAGATGCAGGGGGCGGATCGCACCCTCGCAGAGCGGGTCCACGCCATCGTCACGGCCAGCGCCCCGGGCCTCGCGCCGAGGACCTGGTACGGGATGCCGGCCTACGCCAAGGACGGCAAGGTCGTGTGCTTCTTCCAGAGCGCGCAGAAGTTCAAGACGAGGTACGCGACGCTCGGTTTCAGCGACAAGGCGAACCTCGACGACGGCTCCGTGTGGCCGGTCGCGTTCGCGCTCAAGGAGCTGACCGCCGCCGCAGAGGCGAGGATCGAGGCGCTCGTGAAGACCGCCGTGGCAGAGGGCTGAGCCCGCCGCTACCCGCTGCGTGACGCGGCGGCCCCGCCGGCGGCGAGCACGCTGCGGCCGGAATCGCCCGCCACCACACGGAAGAGCTCCCATGTCCCCGGGATCCCCTTGAGCTCGGCGGTGCCGCGCTCCTCGAACTCGATCCCTGAGCCGGCCACGAGATCCCTGACAGTGCGCGAGACGACCACCTCGCCGGGGCCGGCGTTTGCCGCAACCCGGGCGCCGATGTGCACAGCGATGCCGCCGACCTTCCCGTCGACCTGCTCGCACTCGCCCGTGTGGAGCCCGGCGCGGACATCGATGCCGAGATCGCCGACGGCGTCCACGATCGCGCGCGCACAGCGGATCCCGCGAGCCGGCCCGTCGAACGAGGCGAAGAAGCCGTCGCCGGCGGTATCGACCTCGCGGCCGCGGAAGCGGGCGAGCTGCTGGCGGACGCGCGCATGGTGCTGCGTGAGCAGCTCGCGCCAGCCGCGGTCGCCGAGCTCCGCCAGCTTCGCCGTGGACCCGACGATGTCGGTGAAGAGCACGGTCGAGAGGATCCGGTCGGGCTCCGGAGCCTGCCACTCGCCGCGGTCCCAGATCCCTGTCAGGAACGCTTCGGCGGCGTCGCCGATCTGGTCGGGCCGGACCCACCAGCCGTGATCGGATCCCGGCAGCTCCACGAGGTGCGCACCCGGGACGCGGTCGGCGATGTACCTCCCCGCCGCGAAGTCCCAGTCGGTGTCGTCGATCGGATGCACGACGAGTGTCGGCACGCTGATCGAGGACAGCACGTGCCGGGCGTCGAGCTTGCTGTTGATTCGTCGCAGATCGGTGAGCGCGCCGGGGCTCGTGCTCGACCGCACCCATCGACGCCACCACAGCTTCATCTCCGGGTCGTCCGCGATCGAGGGCGAGAGCCCCCGGAGGCTGTCGTCGAACCACTGGTCGGTCCCGAACGCCGCCCGCTGGCCGCTCCCTTCGATGATGGCCTTCCATTCCTCCGTGCTCGGCGCCCACGGATGGTCGTCGTCGCCGACGAACGTCGAGCCCGTGGCGTAGAGGATCGCCGCGGCGACGCGCTCCGGATGGCTGGCGGTGAAGAGGAGCGCCAGCGGCCCACCCTCGGACACTCCGAGGATCGCGGCCCGTTCGGAGTTCGCGGCGTCCATCACGGCGCGGATGTCGTCCATCCGGGTCTCGTAGTCCGGCAGCCCGTAGTCTCGGTCGGAGAGGCCGGTGCCGCGCTTGTCGAACAGGATCAGGCGCGCGAAGGACGCGAGCCGGCGGAGCGTGTCGGCTGCCGGCCCTTCCCACGCCGACTCGAACACCGTGAGCACCCAGCCGCCGACGAAGACGATGTCGAACGGCCCCTCGCCGACCGTCGCGTACGCGATGTTGACGTCGCCGCTCTTGACGTAGCGGACATCGGGTCCCTCCATCGCCAAACCCTACATCGGGCATTCTTTGCTCTGAGTGATGGGACGCCCGATGATCACCGGCCTGCGGGGACTGCTTCGCGCCCGTCTGTGGGCGCTTCGCCAGGCGCTCGTGCCGCTGCTCCAGATCGCGGTCGCCGCCGGACTGTCGTGGTGGGTGGCGCACGACCTGCTCGGTCACACGTCAAGCTACTTCGCGCCGGTCGCCTCCACGATCGTGCTGCGCGTCGTCCCGGGCCGGCGCATCCGCCGCGCCTTCGAGATGGTGGTGGGGATCGCTGTCGGGATCGCCGTGGGGGCGGCGGTGATCCAGGAGATCGGCACCGGTGCGGTGCAGATCGGCCTGATCGTGGGAGCCGCGGTTGCGGTCGCGACGCTCCTGGGCGGCGGCCCGCTCGTCGCCAGCCAGGCCGCCGGGTCGGCCGTGCTGATCGCCGCCCTGCCGAGCCCCCACGCCGCGCCGACACGGTTCGAGGACGCGCTGGTCGGCGGCCTGATCGGCCTCGCGGTGCTGGCGGTGGTGCCTCGAAACCAGGTGCGCACCCTCCGTGATGCCGTCGACGAACTGGCCGCCGCGCTCGCCGAGATCCTGGGCGACCTGGCCGGCGCGATCGAGCGCGGCGACGCGGCCGGGGCCACCTACTCGCTGCACCGTGCGAACGCCACCCCGCACCTGGGCGACCGCTTCGACAAGCTGCTCCAGGAGGCCGAGGAGGCCGCCACCATCGCGCCGGTGCAGCGGGCGAGCGCGTCGCTCATCGAGCTCTACGCCGCAGCCGCGCCTCACGTGGACTACGCCCTCAGAAACACGCGTGTGCTCGCCAGAGCCGCCCGTGCGGCACTGGAGCGCGAGGCGCCGTTGCCTCCGGCGGTCGCCACGGCCGTGCGCGAGCTCGCGGACGCGACGGCGCTCCTGGCCGGGGCCATCGCCGGCGACGCCGACCAGACCAGCCTGGTCGAGCATGCCATGTCGGCGTCGACGATCGCCTCGGCCTCGCTCGGGGCGGAGCCGACGATGAAGCACGTCGTGATCGTCTCGCAGGTGCGGTCGATCACCGTCGACCTGCTGCGGACGATCGGCGTCGACCGCGAGCAGG
>JBOHBE010000124.1:0-4491 GCA_050698235.1 Gaiellales bacterium | reverse complement strand
CTCGGGTCGGATGCATACGCGGCCCACGCACGCTCGGCCGTCCAGATGGTCGAGCGCGAGGCGATCGAGCTCCGGTCGCCCGTCGATCTCATCTGGGCGGGCCGGGCCTACTGGACCCTCGGTGACTACGGCGCCTGCGTCCGGTACGGCGAGTCCGCTGTGGCCGGTGCACGCGAGAGTGCGCCGGGACTTCTCGCCGAGGCCCTGCGGCTCGTCGCGACCAGTTCGCGCGCCATGGGCAGGTGGAACGCCGCGTCGACAGCGGCGTCAGAGGGCGTCGAGCTCTCGCGGGCGCTCGGGCAGAGGATGATCCACTGCGCCCTCGCGGCCCAGCTCGCCGCCATCGCGGCGGCGCGTGGGCAGACGGCAGCCTGCCACGGCCATGCGGAGGAGGCCATCCGTCTTGCGGACGAGCTCGGGCTCGGCGTGTACCGGCTTCGCGCCGAGCGAGCGCTCGCCCTGCTCGCGCTCGGCACCGGCCGGCTCGACGAGGCGATCGACGCGTTGACGCGAATCGATCGGGCGGTTGCAGACTCCGGGAACCACGAGTTCTTCATCTCGCCCGCGCCCGACCTGATCGAGGCGCTCGCACGCACCGACCGGGCGGCCGATGCGGAGCCGATCCTGCGCGGCCTGGAAGCGCTGGCGTCGCCAGAGCCCGGTGAGCTTGCGATCGCAGGCCGCTGCCGGGCGTTGCTCGACGGTGACGGCTTCGACGCGATCTTCGAGCAGTCCATCGCCGACCATGCGGAGTGGGACAACCCGTTCGAGCGGGCGCGCACCGAGCTGTGCTTCGGCGAGCGTTTGCGCCGGGCCCGCCGCCGCCGCGAGGCGCGCGAGCAGCTGCGATCGGCCGCCGCGACCTTCGAGCGGCTCGCGGCCGAGCCGTGGGCGGCCCGCGCGGCGACCGAGCTTCGAGCGACCGGCGAGACCGTCCGCCGGCGCGACCGGACCGCCGACGAGGAGCTCACGCCGCAGGAGCTCCAGATCGCCCTACATGCGGCGGAGGGGGAGTCAAACCGCGAGATCGGCGCCGCTCTCTTTCTCAGCCCGCGCACCGTGGAGTTCCACCTGACCCGCGTCTACCGCAAGCTCAGCATCCACTCGCGGTCCGAGCTGATCCACCGCTTCTCGGCCGGTCAAGCCCCACCACCCGGCGATTGACCGGCGGCGCTCCCGGGCATGTCCCTCACATGACGAGCGCGGTTGAGCCCACCCACGTCCCCAAACGCGCGCACTTCGGCATCGTGTACCGCGGGATCCGCTCGGCGTTCGCAGGCAACGTCACGAACCACGCCGCGGCGGTCGCGTACTACGCGTTCCTGGCGATCCCGTCGACGCTGCTCGTCGCCGTCGGCGCCTTCAGCGTCTTCGCCGGCCCGGATGCCGTCTCGACGATCCTCGACCACCTCTCGACCGTCATGCCGCAGAGCGCCGTCGACCTGCTCGGAGAGAGCCTCACCCGCACCACCCAGATGCAGAACGGCGGGTTCATCATGATCGCCGTCGGGGGCCTGCTCGCCCTGTGGACGCTCTCGGGAGCCGTGCAGACGGTCATGTGGGCGCTGAACGCCGCCTATGACCTGAAGGAGACGCGTGGATTCCTGAAGAAGCGGCTGATCGCGCTCACCCTGATCCTCTGCGTGGTGACGAGCTTCGCGCTCGTGTTCGTGCTCCTGATCCTCGGCCCGGATGTGAGCCGATGGGCCGGATCCGCGGTCGGTGAGACCACGGTGGTGCGGTGGGCGTGGTGGACGGCGGAGTGGCCGATCCTGCTCGTCGGACTGCTCGCGATGTTCGCGATCGTCCTATGCCTCGGGCCGAACGAGGTGCCGCGGAAGTGGCGGCTGGCCACGCCCGGAGCGCTCTTCGCCGTGGTCGTCTGGCTCGCCGCCTCCGGCCTGTTCGCGGTCTACACGAGCAACTTCTCGTCGTACAACAAGGCGTGGGGGAGCCTGGCCGCGGTGATCATCATGCTCACGTGGCTCTGGATCTCGGCCCTCGCCCTGCTGGTCGGCGGCGAGATCAACGCCGAGCTCCGCAGGCGCCGCGCACCGCCAGAAATGTGACCCCAGGCGGTTGACACCGGACGCCTTTGCCCGTACTCAAGTAGTGGTTACCGATTGGAGAAGGGCATGGGCCGACCGATCTTGATAACCGGCATGGCGCGGTCCGGGGGCAGCTGGGTGTCTCGGATGGTCGCCGGCGGCGGCGACGTTGTGCACATCAACGAGCCGTTCAACCGCCGCCATCCGCCGGGCCTGACACCGGGCATCTTGCGCGTACCGCCGCCGCGCGCCTACCAGTACGTGGGCTCGCACAACGAGGCGGAGTACGTCGCCGGGTTCCGGGACATGCTGCGGCTGCGCTACAACCTCGTGGCCGAGCTGCGCACGAACCGCGGCATCTACGACCTCGCGAAGATGGCCAAGTACGCCGCCGCGTTCTCGCACGGACGCGTCCGCGGCATGCGCCCGCTGATCGACGACCCGTACATGGTGTTCGCCGCCGAGTGGATGGCCGAGCGCCTTGACTGCCAGGTCGTGATGCTCGTGCGGCATCCGGCGGGCATCGTCTCGAGCCTCGCCCGGATCGGCACCGGCTGGGCCGACAACCTGCCCGACATCGCCGGGCAGCCCGAGCTCGTCCGCGACTACCTCGCGCCCTACGCCGAGGAGCTGGAGCGAGCGGCCCGCGAGCCGCTCGACCCGATCGCGCACGGCGCGCTCCTGTGGCGCCTCATCCATGCGGGCATCGCCCAGCAGGTGGCGCGAAACCCAAGATTCGTCGTCGTCCGCTACGAGGATCTGGCTGCCGACCCGCTGAACGAGTTCCGTGCGCTCTACGACCGCCTCGACGGCGTCACGTTCAACAAGAGCGCCGAGGCGACCGTGCGCAGCGGCTGCCTGGCCGGCCCGGCACAGCGCCCGGCGGCTTGGGGCAGGGTCGGGCTCGGCCGGACGGCGTTCCAGCCGATGCAGAGCCACGCGAACGCGTGGGTCTGGCGCGACCGGCTCTCGGCGGCTCACATCTCCGAGGTGCTCGACCGCACCCGCGACGTCGCCGAGCGCTTCTACACGCCGGCAGAGCTCGATGGTGCTCCCCCCGCTGCAGGCGACGCCGGAGTCGCGGCCCAGGCCGGCCGGCAGGCGCAGCTTCTGCGCCGCCGCTGGCGATCTGCTTGACGGCGGTCCGTTTCGCCCGTACACCCGTGGTGAGGCTCTAGGGGCGATTTCGGGGGTGGCGTTGTGAACAGGGTCCTGCGTTGGGCCGGCGCGGTTGTGGTGGTCGGCGTCGTCGCGGTCAGCTTCGCGTCGGCGGCCGGCGCGACCCGGACGCATGCGGCGGCGGTGCACGTCTCCGATCCGATGATCGCGGCAGCGGGAGACATCGCCTGCGACCCGTCGAGCCACGACTTCAACCACGGGAACGGCACATCGTCCGCGTGCCGGGCGAAGGCGACCGGCGACCTGGTCCTCGCAAACAACGCGATCAAGGCCGTCCTGGCGCTCGGCGACACCCAGTACCAGTGCGGCGGTTTCAGCGCATTCCAGCAGTCGTTCGATCCGACGTGGGGCCGGTTCAAGTCCATCATCCACCCGGCGCTCGGCGACAACGAGTACGAGACGGACGGGACGGACTGCGCCCCCGACGCGGCCGGCTACTTCAAGTACTTCGGAGCAGCGGCCGGTGACTCCCGCGGCGACAGCGCGTTCACGCTCGGAACCTGGCGTCTTATCGCGCTCAACGCGGAGTGCAGCCACGCCGGCGGCTGCGGCGCGACGAGCCCACAGGCGACGTTCCTGCGCAGCCAGCTCACGAAGTCGAAGTGCACGATCGTGTACTGGCACCAGCCCTACTACAAGGGCACGTCCTCGCAGTCGTCGAGCTACCGCGCCTTCTGGGACATCATGTATGCCGGGAACGCCGACATCGTCCTGAACGGCCACCTGCACACGTACGCGCGATTCGCGCCGCAGGACGCGAGCGGCCACGTCGACGCCGCTCACGGCGTGCGGCAGTTCATCGTCGGCACCGGCGGCCGGAGCCTGTTCTCACTGGACGGCTCGAAGAACGTCGAGGCGACGGCCAAGACGTACGGCGTCCTCGAGATTCGGCTGCACGAGACGAGCTACAACTGGAAGTTCGTCAACACCTCCGGCGCGATCCTCGACTCGGGCACCGCAAACTGTCACTGATCCCGGAGCGTCACTCCCGGTACGGCGCGGACACGCTCTTGGGCACGCACATCGCCCACGCGTCGATGACCAGGCCGCGCATCTCCTCGGCGTCGATCGCCGCGAGCCGGACGACGACCCAGTTGTAGCGGAGGTCGGAGTCCCGCGGCATGAGGAACTTCTCGGGCTCCGTCCCCACGAGCCAGACCCGCTCGTCCTTCGGGAACCCGAATCCCATCAGCGTCTCGTCGCGCGAGAACGCGACGTAGACTATCCGGCCGCCCCGGAACTTGACGCGGCCGCGCACGAGCCC
>JBOHBE010000123.1:0-3264 GCA_050698235.1 Gaiellales bacterium | reverse complement strand
TGCTCGACTGGGACTGGCGCGGGCAGGTCGAGCGGCACAGCCTGGGCTGGGTCACGGCGCGCGATGGCGGCGACCTCGTCGGATTCGTGAACGTGGCGTGGGACGGGGGCAGCCACGCGTTCGTGATCGACACGCTCGTCTCGGCCTCTGCCCGCCGGCAGGGGATCGGCGTCGAGCTCGTGGGGGTCGCCGAGCGCGAGGCGCGCGCCGCCGGCTGCGAGTGGCTGCACGTCGACTTCGAGGACCACCTGCGCGCGTTCTATTTCGACGCGTGCGGCTTCGTCCCGACCAACGCGGGGCTGATCGAGCTGTAGCCCGCGATCCGGCCCTCGGCGACGAGCCTCTCCACGCTCCCGCGAGGCACCGGCCACGAGAACCAGCGCCCGACCTCGTCCTCCGGAGCGAGGACGGCCGCCCTCACGCCGGCCACGAGCAGGTCGTCCAGAGCCGTCTCGGGTGAAACATTGGTACCAGGTACAGGTGTTTCAGCCTGGGGCCAGAGGCGGAGCTCGGACGTGTGGCGGTGGCCGCCCGTGCGGGCCGGGACGGTGACCGAGCGGGTCACGATCGCCCCGGTTCGCTCCAGCGGCTCGCGCAGCCGGCGGAGGGCCGGCGCCGCGATGCCCATCTCCACCTGGAGATCGTCGACGAGCGACGGCCCGGCCGAGCGCAGGTGGGCGACGAGCGGCGAGTCGCGGGCGTCATCGAGCGCCGCGCGGCACAGCGGGTCGAGCACGGCGGCGACGGCGTCCGACACGAGGACGCGCTTGCCGCGGTGGATCTTGAGGCCGAGGATGCCCGGGTGGGCGGTCAGCTCGACGGCCCACGGGTACTTCGTCCGCGGCCACAGGCCGAAGCCGCGCGAGCCGGGCCGGTAGGGCGGCTCGTGGCAGGCGGCGAAGAGGCTCGGGAGCGCGCAGTCGGGCGTGATCGTGACGATGCCCCGCTCGCGCACCCAGGAGGCCGCCTCGTCGATCTCGGCCAGGGCCAGGTCGGGGGTCAGCCGGCAGGCGCGCGAGCGCCCGGCCTCGAGCGCCTCGAGGTCAGGCTTCTGAGCCACTCTCGGTTGCGGCCGCGAGGGCGGCGACGCGCTCGGTGATCCCGGCCCGGTGCCACTCGCTCACGCCGACGGCGGCGTGCAGGTTCGTCGTCCAGGCGACGATGCGCGTGCCCTCGTCGGTGGCGCCCGTCATGAAGTGCGTCTGGGTCTGGGAGTCGGCGATGGGCGGGTCGTCGTCCACGAGATGGCAGCCGACGGTGTCCGTGAACGCGGCGACCACGCCGCGGCCGTTCAGGAGCACGAGCTCGATCCGCTCCGAGGCGATCCGCCGGCGCAGGAACGGCGCATCCTCCCGCAGGAGCTCGACCCGCGACGACTCGGGCAGGAGGCCCCAGGTCGGATTCGTTGCCCACTGGACGAGCGTCAGGTGGCACGCCGTGCCGCGGTAGTAGCTCACCCCGATGCCGTTCAGGACGCGCTCGAGGACGTCGAACCACCGCCGGTACGGCCTGCGCTCGAAGTACCAGTTGCAGCCCTCGAACACACGCGCCAGCACCTGTGCCTCGACGTTGGCGAGGCTGTTCGCCCCGACCGAGAGCAGCGTCTCGAGCCGCTGGTCGTCCTCGCGCAGGAGCGACGCCTCGGAGTTCAGAAACTCCAGCCGGTTGGGGTTGAGGCCGATCGTCGCGACCTTCGCGTTTCGCGGGTCGCCGAAGCCCACCACCGGCGTCGAGCCGGGGATGACGTTGCACCCGTCGGGAGGCGGCCGCCGCAGCCGCGCCTCCACGTAGTCGGGGATCGGGCCGCTCACCGCTCGACGGCGGCGCGCGCGTCCGACGCGAGCGTCTCGAGCAGCCGTCGCTTCCAGCGGGTCATGTCCAGGCCGGGGAGCCCAGCCGCCGGGTCGCTGGGATCGATCGGCCGGGGGAGGTTCGACACGCCGATCGCCGCCATCCGGACGTCGTCGCCGAACCTTGCCGCCGCGACGCCGACGAGCGCGAAGCTCCACGCGGCCCGCTCGCCGGCGATCACGTATGCGCTCGCGTCCGGCGCGCGCGGCACCTCGACAGCCGTCAGGAACTCGCCCGGCTCGAGCGTCAGCGTCGAGCGTTGCTCGGCCGTCGCGCGCACGTAGAGGTCGGCCAGCGGCATCCGCCGGGCCGTCGTCTCGACCTGAGCATCCATCGCGAGCAGCGCTGCGGCCAGGTCGGAGGGGGCGACCGAGATGCAGTCGCCAGCTTCGAGGCCGTGCTTTCGGTGGTCGCCGATCTGCGCGTAGCACGTGTCGCCGCCGCGGAGCCAGCACTGGAGGTCGGGGTGGCGGAAGTACCAGCAGCGCACCTGCTGGCACAGGTTCCCGCCGACCGTTCCCATCTCGCGCAGCTGGGGTGAGCCGACTGAGGCAGCCGCCTGGGCGAGCCCGGAGAAGCGCTCGCCGATGCCGGCGTCGCGCTCGACGTCGGCGACCGACGTCGTCGCACCGATCCGCACGCCGCCGCCGTCGTGCGCGATGCCCGAGAGGCCGAGCGCGCGGAGGTCGACGACCTCGTCGGCTGGCAGGATGCCGCGGTCGAGCTGCGTCAGGACGTCGGTGCCGCCGCCCATGGCGCGGGCACCGGTTCGCAGCCGCGCCGAGGCGTCGTCCGCGTCGGCGGGACGGACATAGCCGAACGTCCTCACGCGCCCAGAGCCTCCAGCACGCGGCGCGGCGTATAGGGGGCCTCGCGGAGGCGCACCCCGAGTGCGTGGGCGAGGGCGTTTCCGATCGCCGCCGGCGTCGGGATGACCGGCGGCTCGCCGAGGCCCTTCACGCCCATGGTGAGGTGCGGATCGGGCTCTCCGACGAACTCGCAGATGACCTCGGGCAGGTCGGCGATGGTCGGCACCTTGTAGTCCTCGAGGCCGGCGTTCACGACCGTGCCGGTCGTGGGGTCGACGACCCGCTCCTCCATCAGCGTGAAGCCGATGGCCTGGAGGATCCCGCCCATCACCTGGCTGCGCGCGCCCATTGGGTTCACGACGCGGCCGATGTCGTGCACGGCGACCACCCGCTCGACCGTCACCTCGCCCGTGCCGGTGTCGACGGCGACCTGGGCGATCTGGCACCCGAACGTGTTCACGTTCATGCCCTCGGGGTTGGGCCCCCGAGAGCCCGAGCCCGAGATCCACGCGTTCCCGAGCTTGCCCGTCACCTCGGTGATCGGATGGCGAAGCGTGCCGTCGACCGAGCGCACCTCGCCCTCCTCGAGCGTCAGATCGGAGGC
>JBOHBE010000122.1:0-2805 GCA_050698235.1 Gaiellales bacterium | reverse complement strand
GTGCAAGCAGGATCGACGTTCTCATCTCCTCACCCCTTCCGGGCCCAGGCCCGTCGCGAGTTCACAGGGACACTGGTCCGATGCTAGGAGCCCGGCGTATCGGCCGGGTGGCGGCCGTGTAACGGTTCGATATCTACAACGGATAGACGGGGTGCCACGAACGGCCGCCGTCAGTCGTGGCGAGGATCGCCGAGCGCCGCCCCTCCACGCCCCCGACCAGCGTTGTCATCCAGCCGTGGTCGGAGTCGGCAAACGCCAGGCCGGTCGGGTAGAAGCCGTTGACGACGCGGCGGTCCCAGCGCGCCCCACCGTTCCGGGTGCGCAACACCGTCACGTGCTGGGGGTCGCAGGCGGGGCACTGCCCGAGGAAGATGGCCACCGACGCGGAGACGGCCGCGAACGGGCCGGGGTAGGCGTCGAGCGGGGTGACGTTTGCGAACGCCGGGACGGATCCGACCAGCATCGGCGCCACGACGACCGGCTGCCAACCGACGCCCGCGTCGGCGGTCGTGTAGGCCGCGTAGCCCTCGCTGCCGGCGGCCACGCCGCCCTGGTACAGCACCCAGATCGACTGGAGGTCGGGGCACTGCACCGTCGCTGTGAACCACTGCGTGATGGGGTCTCCGGCCGCGTCCAGCAGGGTGCTCCACGTCGCACCGCCATCGGTCGAGTCGAGCACCTTGGATCCCGCGCCGGCAATGAGGTCGCCGCCCGAGACGCAGACCGAATCCGCGACATGCGGGTCCACGACCGACCAGCTCGAGCCGCCATCGGCGGTGCGCACGAGCGCTCCCAACCCCGGGCCTCCGCGAGCCTCGGGCGGGGACGCGATGCCCCAGCCCTGCTCGGCGCTCGTAAACGTGACGCTTGTCAGCACGAGCCCTTTCGGCTCGGCGGCGGGAAACCACGTCGCGCCGCCGTCTGTGGTGCGAAGGAGCGATGTCGAGGCGACGGCCCACCCATGCTGCTCGTCGGCGAACTCGAGCGCACGGATGTCGGCCCGGCCCCTGTACTGCTGCGTCCAGGTGGAGCCGCCGTCGGTCGTGGCGATGATCGCTCCCGTTCCGCCCGCCCACCCGCGGCTCGTGCTCGGAAACGCCACCGCATCGAGACCGTCGACCCGCGGCTGGGAGCCGGCCGGTTTGACGACTCGCGTCGTCGAGCCGCCGTTCTCGACCTGCAATCCGGAGGACGTGCCGCAGGCGGCCGCGAGGAGGCACGAGGACAGGGCGGCCAATGCGAACCGGGCGCTCACGCCTAGGGCAACGCGATCGTCACGACCGCGCCTCCGGCCGGATCGTTGGCCAGGGCAAGCTGGGCGCCCAGCACGTGGCACTGGCCGGCCGCGATGGCGAGGCCGAGGCCGATCCCGTCGCCGCGCGCCGGATCGCCGGTGGTGAACCGCTCGGCCGCGCTTGCCAGCATCGGCTCGCTGAACCCGGGCCCGTGGTCGCGCATGACGATCCGGCCGGGCGAGACCGAGACCTCGACGGGCGGCGCGCCGTGGCGGGCGGCATTGTCGAGCACGTTCTCGATGACGCGCTCGAGCCGCCGCGGGTCGACCAGGCTCTGCGAGGCGCCGTTGGTCTGGATGGTGACGTCCGGAGCGTCGCCGACGACGCTCGCGACGAAGCCGCCGAGGTCGACCCAGCGCAGGTCGGCGGTCGCCGAGCCGCTGTCGAGCCGGGAGATCTCGAGCAGATCCTCGACCAGCCGCAGCAGCCGGTCGACGCGCTCGCGGATCGCGTCGCCCACCTGATCGTGGTCGAGCAGGCTGGCCGCCGTCTTCAACCCCGTGAGCGGCGTCCGCAGGTCGTGGGCGACGTCGGCCACGAACCGCCGCTCGCGCTCGATCCGCTCGCGCATCGCCTCGGCCATCCGGTCGATCGCCTCACCGAGCTTCGCGACCTCGTCGTGGCCCTTCGCGTGGATCCGCGCATCGAGCTCGCCGGCCGTCACGCGCTCGGCGATCGACGCCGCCCGCCGCAGGCGCAGCGAGAGCCTCCCGGCGAGCAGCAGGCCGAGCAGCGCCCCTCCGACCGCAGCCGCCGCAGCCACCTCGATCACGGTCTGGCGCAGGTCACTCAGCTCCTGTCGCTGCGCCGTGTACGAGTCGCGCACGTAGATCTCGTCGCGCCCGTCCGGCGTACGCCGGCCCGCCCAAACGGCGGGGCGGCCGTTCCACGTGCCGCTGTAGGACGCCAGGAGACCCGTGCGCACCGCGGCGCGCAGAGGCGCCGGCACCGACGGGTCGCCGGCCGGGAGCGCCGAGCGGGGCAGCGACGGCTTGGTGAGCGGGTAGATCAGCGCCGCCGACTGCACCTGGGCCACCGCCGCGGCCCTCGCCCGGGAGAGCAGGTCCTGGGAGGTGACCTCGTACACCACGACGCCGACCGCCGCCGCTACGGTCGCAGCCAGGAGCGCGAATGCGAGCGCCAGCCGCCACCGCAGCGAGCTCATCCCTTGACCAGCTTGTAGCCCGCCCCTCGAACGGTCTCGATCGCCTCGGGCCCGATCTTGGCCCGCAGCCGGCGCACGTGCATGTCCACGAGCCGCGTGTCGCCCGCCCAGATGTAGCCCCACACCTCCTCGAGCAGGCGCTCGCGGCTCAAGACCGCGCCGCTGTGCTCGGCGAGCTCGAGCAGCAGCCGGTACTCGGTCGGAGTGAGGCTGACCATGTCGCCACCGACGCGAACCTCCATCCCCTGGCGGTCGATCTCGACCCCGCCGACGCGCAGCACGGGTGACGCGTCGTGCCGTGAGACCCGCCGTAGGACGGCCCGCAGCCGGGCCGCCAGGATCGAC
>JBOHBE010000121.1:0-18276 GCA_050698235.1 Gaiellales bacterium | reverse complement strand
CGCCGGGCTCGTCACCACGGCCGAGACGTCGTCGAGCGCCGTCACCTGGCCGTAGCGCTTCGTCACGCCCGCGGCCTCGATCAACGGCTGGTCGGGAGGCGTCACTCCTTCATGGTAGGCGGGTCGGCACGACCGGCCCGCCAGAGTTGCTCAGACCGCGGTCATGCCTCCGTCGGCCGCCCACACGGCGCCGGTGACGTACGGCGTCTGGTCGGAGGCCAGGAAGGCCATGACGGCCGCCACCTCTTCGGGCTCGCCGGCGCGCCCGAGCGGGATGCCCCGGAGCAGCGTCTCGGCATCGGACGGGGTGACCCAGTTCGTCATCGGCGTGTGGGTGTAGCCGGGGATGACGCCGTTTATGCGGATGCCCTCGGCGGCGTAGTCGGCGGCCATGACGCGCACCAGGCCGTAGACGCCGGCCTTGCTCGAGCTGTACGCGTCGTAGCCCGGCGCCACGCCGTACTGGCCGGTGGGTGAGCACGTGCAGACCACCGCGCCGCCACCCGATGCGAGCAGCGCGCGGAGCCCGTGCTTGCACGTCAGGAAGACGCCGGTCAGATTGATGTCGATCGTGCGCTGCCAGACGTCGAGCGACAGCCGGTCGGCGCGGTCGTCCTGGCCGGCGAGCTGGACGCCAGCGTTCGCGACGACGACGTCGAGCCCGCCCCACGCGGTCGTCGCGCGCTCGACCGCCGCCGCGACCTGGCCCTCGTCGGTCACGTCGGCAAGAAGGACGAGCGCCTCGCCGCCGCCGCTCTGGATCTCGGCCGCGACAGCGTTCACGGCCTCCTCGTCGCGATCGATCAGCCCGACCCTCGCCCCCTCCGCGACGAACCGGAGCGCCGCCGCGCGGCCCATCCCCATGCCGGCACCGGTGATGGTCGTACGCTTGCCGTCAAGCAATCCCATGTCGTCTCCTCAATCCCGTGGTTCGTAGGTCGTGCACTCGATGCGGACGCCGTGGGGCGGATCGCCGGCGGGAAAGCCCGCCGGCCGCCCGCGCCCGCTCCCGAACGGTGGCAGCGGCACACCGGGCGGTCCCAGCCGCTCGAGCTCGCCCTCGACATCGTCCACCCCGAGGCAGATGTGGTGCAGGCCGTCGCCGTGCTCCTCGAGCCAGGCGGCGAGCGGGTGGGTCGGATCGAGCGGCTCCACGAGCTGCAGATAGGTGTTCCCGAGGTCGAGGTACGTGAGCCGGACGGGCACCTCGGGCGGCTCGTCGACCGCGACCACCCTGAGCCCGACGCGGTCGCGGAAGTGGCGCAGCGCCGCCTCGGTGTCGGCCACGACGACGGCCACGTGGTCGAGGCCGCGGATCACGCCGGCCCCGCCTCGAAGGCGCGCAGCTTGGCTGCGACCACGCGCTCGACCGCGGCCGACTGGGCCGAGTGCAACGCATTCAATCTGCTCCCGTCCATGGCTGCCGGGAGCGCCTCGCTGGTCGCCTCGAGATACGCCGATCTGAGCTCCGTGTTCACGTTGATCTTCGCCACTCCCGTCGCAATCGACCGTCGGACCATCTCATCCGGGATGCCCGACGCGCCGTGCAGCGAGAGCGGCGCCGGCACCGTCGCGCGGATCGCCTCGAGCCGGTCCCAATCGAGGCTGGGCGGACCGCGGTAGGCGCCGTGGACGTTCCCGATCGAGACGGCCAGGCAGTCGGCCCCGGTCCGGTCGACGAAGTCGGCCGCCTCGGCAGGGTCGGTCAGCGCGCCGGCGGCGACCGCGACCGCGACGTCCTCGTCGCCGCTCAGGTGACCGAGCTCGGCCTCGACGCCCGCGCCGTGCCGGCGCGCGAGCCCGGCCGCCCGGCCGACGAACTCGATGTTCTCGTCGTAGGGCAGCTCCGATCCGTCGGCCATGACGGCGCCTGCGCCGCCCGCCAGCGCGGACTCGATCACGGCCAGGTCGTCGCAGTGGTCGAGCTGAACGCAGACACGGACGTCGGCTGCGGCGGCCGCCCCGACGAGGGCGGCCAGGAGCAGGCCGCCACCCGGCTCGGTGTACGACGTGCCCCCGATCAGGAGGATCACCCCGACGTCGGCAGAGCGCGCCGCGCCCAACGCCGCTTCGGCCGCCTCGAGGTCGTAGCAGGTGAAGGCGCCCACCGCCGACCCGGCGCGCCGACTCGAGAGGAGCTCCGCGAACGACGTCAGCACGCCTTCTCCGCTCGGATCGGCATGCCCACGGCACGGACAACATCGACCAGGAGTCCACGCCCGCCGACGTTGCCGGGGACGACGACGTACGCGACGCCCGACGGCAGGCTCCAGAGGGCGACGCCAGGGAGTATCGGGGCGATGACACGTGCCGACCGGGCCCCGAGCCCGTCGCGTGCCGTCACCGCGGCGGTGATCCCGCCCTTGGCGACGACCGTTGCCGGGCCGAGGCGCGCGGCGACCTGGGCCAGCGCCCGGGCGACACGCTGTTGGGCGTCCGGCCCTACGAGCGCGGGATCCCGTTCCCGCTCGGTCGCGACGACCGCGAGGCCGTCGCGCACCAGGCGGTCGCCGGCCGCAGCCGAGACGCGGTCGACCTCGTCCTCCGAGGCACCGCCGGCGAGCGCGGCGACGTGTGCGGTCACCATCGCGTCCGGATAGACGCTGGCGAGCTCCTCGAGCTGCGCCGTCGAAGCCGAGACGAACGAGCCGCATACGACGAGGATGCCGCCCCCGCCCAGGAGCGGCGCCGCCTGCCCACGAGCAGCAGCCCCCGTCAGCACGGCCGCAAACGCCGGCGCACAGCGCACGATCACACGGAGGCCATCCGCCTCCGCAACGCGCAATCCCTCGGCGATCGCCGCCAGATCGGCCTCGGTCGCGGCATCGGGGATAACGGCCGCCGGGCGTCCGAGGGCCGCAGCTGCCGTAAGCCCGGACGCGACATCGCCGGCCTCCGCCGCCACGGCGACCGCGTCCGAGGCGGCGAGCCGTCCGCCGCTCCGCTCGTCGGCCCAGCGGGCGAGGTCGGCGTCCGAATAGGCGAGCGCGCCGTCGCGGGCGTACTCGGTGTCGTGGAGCGGCACGCGCACGCCGTGGCGCTCGAGCATGTGGACGCCGCCGACCGTCACCCGTCCCGCCGCGGGCAGTGCGGGCACCAGAAGCAGCGGGACGCCACCGACCCCTGGCGCCACAACCGACCGGAGGGCGTCGTACTCCTCCCACACGTGCGCGCGGAGGGTGCTGTCGCCGCGCAGGATCAGGCGCGCGCCGGGAAACTGCGAGCGCGCCGCAGCCGCGGCCGCCGCCACCAGCTCGCCCGCCTCGGCGCCGGAGTGCGCGCGGGCGTTCGTCAGCACATGCACGGCGGGGTCGCCGGACTCGACCGCCGACCACACGGCGGGGTCGCTCCAGTCGAGCACGACCGAGACGTCGCTCACGGCCTGCGTGCCGGTAGGATCGTCGTCGAGGACGACCGTGATCACGCCGTGCGTCCCGCCGCGGCCGCCATCTCGGCGGCGATCCCGATGATCGCGTCCTCCTGGCCGACGACGACGCGGCGCCTGCCGAGCTCGACGATGATCTCGCGCGGGTCGAGGCCGAAGCGCTCGCCGGCGCGGATGGCGTGCAGCAGGTAGCTCGCCGGGACCGCCGCAAAGCCCATCGTCGCCGTCAGGCGGTCGATCACGATCGGCCGCTGCATCACCTCGGCCCGCACGACCTCGTCGGCGACGTCCTGGAGCGCCCAGAGGTCGATCCCCGTCTCGATCCCCATCCGCTCGAGTACGGCGACGAGCGCCTCGGTCTGGCAGTTCCCCGCGCCGGCCCCGAGGCCGGCGAGGGAGGTGTCGACGAGCGTCGCGCCCTCGGCGATCGCGGCGGCCGAGTTGGCGACGGCGAGCGACAGGTTGTTGTGCTCGTGCATCCCAACGGCCACGTCGTCGGGGAGGGCCTCTCGCATCGCGGCGATGCGGCGGCGGACGTCGTCGGGGAGGAACGCCCCGGCGGAATCGACAATGAAGACCCCCTGGCTGCCCGCGCCGGCCACGACTCGCGACGCCTCGGCAAGGCCCTCCGAGTCGAGCAGGTGGGCGGTGTTCAGGTGGCTGTGGGCCGCCATGCCAAGCTCGCGCGCCAGCGCGAGGTGCTGGAGCCCGATGTCGGCCTCGGTGCAGACGGTGGACACGCGGGCCACGGTCGCACCGGCATCTCTTGCCTCCTCGAGATCCGGCTTGGTACCCACGCCCGGCAGGATTGCGATGGCGATCTCGGCGCGCTCGACGACGTCCGCGGCCGCCGCCAGGAGCTCCGCATCGGAGTGGAGCGGCCGGCCGTACTGGATCGAGCTCGCACCGAGCCCGTCGCCGTGGCCCACCGCGATCGCCCACACACCGGCGCGATCGAGGGCGGCGGCGATCGTCCGCACCTGGTCGACGCGGTACTGGTGCGCGATCGCGTGGGAGCCGTCGCGAAGCGTCGTGTCGACGAACCGGACGGCCGCCGCGCTCACCCCGCTGCCCCCGCGTGGAGCTCGGCGACGCGAACGGCCGCCGACGTCATGATGTCGAGGTTCCCGGCATATGGTGGGAGGTTGTCGCCCGCGCCCTCGACCTCGACCATGACGGTCGCCAGTTCAGCGCCGATCAGCGGGGCCGTGGACAGCCGGTATCCCGGCACGTACGCGGCGACGGCGGCGACGGCCTCGTGGATCGCCGCCTCGATAGCCTGTCCGTCGGGATCCTCGAGCTCGGCGTAGATCGTGTTTCGCATCATGATCGGCGGCTCGGCGGGGTTCAGGATGATGATCGCCTTGGCCTGGTCGGCGCCGCCGATCGTCTCGAGGCCACGGGCTGTCGCCGACGTGAACTCGTCGATGTTCTGACGGGTGCCGGGCCCGGCAGACCGCGACGCCACGGTCGAGACGGTCTCGGCGTATCGCAGGCGTGCGACGCGGCTCATGGCCGCGACGATCGGGATCGTCGCCTGGGCGCCGCACGTAATGAGCGTGATCTCGGCGGCGGACGCGTGCTCGGTGAGATTCACGGGCGGCACCACCGCCGGCCCGAGCGCGGCCGGTGTCAGGTCGACGCTTCGGATGCCCCGCTCGGCGAGCAGACGGGCGTGCTCAGGGTGCGCGTGGGCAGAGGTGGCGTCGAAGGCCAGGTCGATGTCGTCGACCATGTCGAGGAGCGCTGCGAGGCCGCTGTCGGTGGCCACGTGCCCGTGCTCGCGCGCCCTTCGCAGCCCGTCCGAGCCGGAATCGATCCCCGCCATGCCGGCCAGCTCGAGGACCGGGCTGCGCTCGACCTTGATCATGAGATCGGTGCCGATGTTGCCCGAGCCGATGATGGCAACCCGCAGCGGCCGACGATCGAGGCTCATGCCGGCTGGGGGGTCCGCGCCCGGCGGATGGGCCGGGGAAGCGGCATCCGCCGGAACCGATCGAGCCGGAAGGGCTCGATCAGGGCGGGCCGGCGGCCCGTGGTGATCATCTCGGCCAGGGCGCGGCCCGAGGTCGGGGCCAGCGTCACTCCCTGCATCGAGTAGCCGGTTGCGATATAGGTGTTCTCGAGGTCGCCGGCCCGGTCGAGGATCGGCAGGCCGTCGGCCGTGATCGGCCGCATGCCGGCCCACTCCGACTCGATCTCGGGAGACTTCCACGGGAGGAACGACTCCTTCGCGCCAACCACGATCGAGGCGATCCGGCGGCGGTCGAGCCGGTTGTTGATGCCGCTGAACTCCATGGTGCCGCCGATGCGAAGCCGGTCGCCGAAGGGCGTGCAGCCGACGTGGACGTCGACGAGAAGGACGGCGTGTGACGGTACGACCGTCGGCTGGATCGAGAAGCTGTAGCCCTTGCCGGGCTCCATCGGAATGGAGATGCCGATCGACGCGGCGAGCGGGGTCGTCCAGGCCCCGGCTGCCAGCACGACGGTGCCCGCCTCGAGGTCGCCCGCGGCCGTGCGGACGTGCGTCAGCCGGCGCCCCTGCTTCACCAGCTCGAACACCTCGGCGCCCTCGGTGATCTCGACACCGTCGCGGCGAAGGACGCTGGCGAGCCCGGCCGTGAACGTGTCCGACCGGACATGCCAGTGCTGGCTGATCAGGAACCCGGCGCGCACAACCGGAGCCAGGGCCGGCTCGAGCTCGTGCAGGTCGTCGCCCACGAGGATGTCGTCGGGCAGCTCGTAGCCGTGCTCGCGCATCGGGGCGAGCTTGTGAAGCTCCGAACGCGCGTCGTCGACGCTCCTGGCCGCATAGACCATCCCCTGTTTGTGCAGCTCGAACTCAACCCCGTCGGCCTGCATCTCCTCGACGAGATCGAACACGTCGTGCCCGAGCCGGGCGATCGCGGCCGTGCCGTGGGCGTGGTCCTCCTCGTTGCAGTACGTCCGGAAGCGGAGCAGCCACGGAGCGAGCCGGTGGAGGTCGGCCGGCTTGAAGTAGAGAGCCGAGTCGCGGTCGAACAGCGCCCGCATCCCATAGAGGGTGAGCCCGGGCTCGGGCAGCGGGCCGGCCTGAGCGGGGCACAGCCATCCGCCGTTTGCGAACGACGCCCCGGAGCCGACCCGATTCGACTCGACGATTGTCACGTCGTGGCCGTCGCGCCGCAGGTAGTAGGCGCAGCAGAGGCCGGCGACGCCGCCCCCGACGATGACGACGCGGCCGCTCACGGCACGGAGCTCGGGAGCCCGACCGTCACCTGGAGCTCGATCAGGATGTCCGGCACCGCGAACTGCGTGACGACGGTCGTCCGTGCCGGACGGGGCGGTACGAAGCGCTCGGACCAGATCCGGTTCCAGGCAGGGAAGTCGTCGCCGTCGGCCAGGAAGGCCTCGATCCGGATGACATGCTCCCAGCCCGCACCCGCGTGCTCGAGTACAACGCCGATGTCGCGCAGCACGACCTCGGCCTGCTCGTCGAAACCGTCGCCGACGATCTCGAGCGTCGCCGGGTCGACCGCAGCGCGGCCAGACAGGAAGAGCAGGTTGCCGAAGCGGACGGCGTCAGCGATGACGGGCTCGCTGCCACCCATGCTCGACCCGGCGCCAACAGTCATGTGCTCGCGGTCCGCCATCTCAGCTCCAGCACCCCCGGTGAGCTGGTCTGATCACCCGCTGAACGTAGCACACCACGGGTCGCTGGTCTATCCTGACGCGATGCAGGAGCCGATCTCCAAGGTCAACCTGTCGCCGGCACCGCGCCGAAAGCTGACAGAGACCGTGGCCGAGCAGCTCCTGACGGCGATCCGTGAGCTTCCGCCGGGCACGAAGGTGCCGTCGGAACGTGAGCTCACGAAAGAGCTGGGTGTGGGACGCTCGACGGTGCGCGAGGCGCTCAACGGACTTGCGGTGCTCGGGATCGTCGAGATACGCCACGGCCAGGGCGTCTTCGTCACGGGCGAAGTCGCTCCAGTTAACGAACCGTCGGCGATCACAGCGGCGCTCGAGCGTGGTGTAACTCATGAGTTCATCGAGGCGCGGTTGATAGTCGAAGTCGAGGTCGCGCGCCTGGCCGCCAGGCGACGCACCGACGAGGACCTCGCGCGGCTCTCGGCCGCGCTCGAGGTGCAGGAGTCGCGACTGCGCGGCGACATCGATGCACTGGTCGACGTCGCCGCGTCGTTCAACGTCCTCCTCGCGGCGGCCGCCCACAACGAGGTGCTCGGCGCGATGATCCAGTCGTTCGTGTCGCTGATGGTCGAGCGCGGGCCCCGCATCTACAGCCTCGAGGGGTTCGGCGAGTGGGACCTCCAGGAGCACCGCGGGCTCTTCGAGGCCGTCCGCGACCGCGATTCCGATCTGGCAGCGGAACGGATGCGGATCCATATCGAAGAGCTCGCCCGGCGCTACCGCGTCGTCGGCGCCGGGTAGTCCCTACGCGCGATCAGTCGTCCCACGTCACGACCTCGAACGACGTGAACCCGTGGTCGACGTTCGTGTCGCCGACGAAGAAGTTGAAGCCGACTCCCGGCGCGCCGTCCTGAAACCTGTCGTCGGTCGCCGAGATGACCTCGACGCCGTTTACGATCCCCCTCAAGACGTTGCCCTCGATAGTGGCCTCGACGATGTCTCCGTCCTGCACGCCGAACTCCGTGCCGATCCGCTTCTCGAGCGAGGTGAAGTCGCCGATCGCGCCGTTCCAGCGGACGATCTCCGCGTAGCCCTCGTCGGTCTTGAGCGCGCGCCAAAAGACCTCGTAGCCCGTGCAGACGTTCGGCGTGATCGTGCTGCGCAGGCGAATCTCGACCTCCTGGAAGAACTCGTTCGTTGGGTTCTCGCAGAACACCGTCGCCTTGGCGTGCTGGTTTCGCCCCCACTCGCCGGAGAGCACCGCCGTCGGGTCGTCGTAGTCGCCCTCGGCGGCGCCCTCGTCGGCGCCGGCCCCGAGGTCGCTCTGCTCCGAGCGCTTCTCGGCCGCATTCATCCGCGAGACCTTGCCGAAGACCCGGCCGTCCCTGGTCATGACGTCGATCCAGTCGATCCCGTCGGTCTGGCCCTGGACCCACATGCCGTCCTCGGAGAGCGGATCCTGGTCCCGCTCGAACTGCGTGCTGTACGACCTCACGATGGTCCGCTCTGTCATGCGCTTGCTCCTTCCGGGATGGTGCTGAACGCCGCTCCGAACGCCGGCCCGACCCCGGCGGTCGCACTTCCATATCTGGCCAGGATCGGCCAGACGTCGACGATGCGGTCGTCGCGGACGACGTAGTACATGTCATAGAAGTTCACCGTGGTCGGCGAGTAACCGGGCATCAACTCGACCCGGTCGCCCACGCGAAGCACCGAGTCCGGCGCCAGGTCGAGCGCCGTGTGCTCCTCGTGGATGAAGTGTTCGCCGTGCTCGTAGCGGATCTCGCCCTCGCCGGTCACGACCTCCGGCAGGATGCGGTCGATCCCGATCGATTTCCGGCCGCAGTCGAGCACCGCCATCGTGCCGCTGCGGGAGATGATCGACGCGAGAACCGTGAGCGCCGGATCGAATCCCGGCGCGAGCTTCGTGTGGAACGCGTCGCTGAAGATGTACGACCCCGCATGGATCTCGGTGTAGCGCGGGTTGGCGCCTGTCAGGTCCCACGTGCCAAGGCCGCCGCCAGCGACGATCTCGGTCGTGAAGCCGTGCCGGTCGAACTCGTCGACGACCCCGATCAGAGCGTCGTTCGCCGCCTTGCACTTCTCGATCCTGAGCGCCCGGTCGGGCTCGAGCATGCAATGCCCCTCGTAGCCGAGGACGCCTCGCAGCCGCAGACCAGGCAGCCGGTCGACGAGCGCCCCCAGGTCGACGGCCTCGGGGACCGTGCGGACGCCCGAGCGATGCAACCCCACGTCGTACTCGACGAGGACGCCGACCTCGCTTCCCGCGTCGCTCGCCGCCGCCGAGATCTCCTCGGCGTTCGCGGAGCTCTCGACGGCGACGATCACTTCTGCAAGGCCGCCGAGCCGGGCCAGCTCGGCGGCCTTGTGGTGGCCGACCGCCTGATTGGCGATCAGGAGCTGCGAGAGGCCGGCATCGATCATCGCGCTGGCCTCCCAGACCGTGGCCGTCGTCAGGCCGATCGCTCCCGCCTCGAGCTGCATCCGGCCCAGCATCGGGCTCTTGTGGATCTTGGCGTGCGGCCTGAGACTCGCGGGCAGCGGGTCCATACGCCGCTTCATCTCGGCGATGTTCTTCTCGACGAGCGCCAGGTCCAGGATCAGCGCCGGCGTCGGCGGTGCGTCACGAGGGCTCCCGATGAGCCGCCGTGCGATCTCGAGACGCGGATCAGCGTCTGCCATTGGCCTAAAGAACTGGTCGGTGGTGGAGCTCGTCTGTGGTCTCTACGCGCTCCTCGACGATCGCCCCGGCCTTCGCCAGCCAGCCCTCCTCGCCGCGCGACCTGAACCAGAGCAGCACGCCGATCCCCGCGAGGAGCCAGGCGCCGCAGATGAACGGCGACCAGTTGTACGGATGCGCCGGGAACGGGTCGAACGACTTGTAGAGCGAGTAGATGAGCACGAGGCTCGTGCCGATCGGAAAGATCGCATGGAAGAGCCAGTTGAACTCACTTCGGGCCTCGCGCCAGTAGTACAGCACGACGCCGAGGTTCGCCACGATGTAGACGAAGATCACCGAGATCACGAGCACGAAGCCGAGGAACAGGATGAAGGTGTCGGCCGGGCCGAGCCACTGGCCGAGTCCCAGCCCGAGCACGAGCGACAGCACGAACTGGGCGGTGATCGCGTTGGTCGGCGTCTTGCGCTGCGGGTGCACGACGGCGAACGCCGAGGGCAGGACGCCGCTCCGGCCCATGCCGTACCACATTCGGGTGGCGACGTTCTGACAGGCAAGACTTGCACCGATCACTGACGTGAACATTGCGAGCAACGCCAGCCACCACAGGCTGCCCCAGAGCCGATGCGCGATGACCAGCGCCGGCAGCTCATCGGAGGAGACCAGGTTGTTGAGATCCTTCGTCCCCCAACCGATCACCTGGCCCCAGATCACGATCACCAGCATGAGGCCGACGATCACAATCGAGGCCATGGTGGCCCGGGGAACGTTCCGGCGCGGGTTCTCGGTCTCCTCCGCCAGCGGGACCGCAGCCTCCCAGCCCGTCAGTCCCTGCACCGTGAAGACAATGGCAAGCGAGAACCCGGTGGCGGTCGCGATGCCGCCCGGGTTGAAGCCGTACGTGAACGACTGGAGCGTGAAGCCGCCGGGACCTGGATCGACGAGGCCCCACACACCGAGCGCGAGCACGATCAGGAACTCCGCCGCGCCAACGATGACGATCGACTCGATCGAGAGCGCGATTCCCGTGTAGCCGATCGCTGCGATCACGGGCAACCCGACGATCACGAGCATCCACCAGTGGAACCACGTCCAGTTGTAGTTCGCCTGGAACTCGCCCTCGAAGATCAGGCCCAGGAACGCGAGCGCGGGGCCGGCGACGATCGGTGAGTAGAGCGCGAACATCCACCCGGTCAGGAACCCGAGGCGAGGGCCGACCGTGCGGCTCACGTATGTGTAGTACCCGCCCGCCGAAGGGAACTTCTTCGCGAGCTGGACGAGACACATACCGAGAGCGAGCACGATGAAGAATCCGATGAGATATGCAAGCGGAGCGTGAGCTCCGGAGAACCCGACGATCGTCTGCGTAAAGAAGAACGCCGCGATCGCGGGCGCGATATGCGTGACGTTCTGCATGATCGCGCCGACGAGGGTGACTGCCCCGGCCCGGAGTTGCGTCTCCGCAACCCATACATCACCGGGCGTCTCGACGAAATCAGGTCCTGAAGGTGTGCCTTCGTCCGCCATACCGCTCCTCTCCAAATTCGGGCGAGTGCTGCGCGTATCAGGGGTTCGGGACTGCCCGGCTGACTGGTCTGATCACCGGCTGACGCGATATTCTCAGAGGCCGATCGGGTTTGTCAAGCGACCCCGCTAGAGGTAGAGCGCGCCCTCCGGCAGCACCTGCCCGCCGTCGATCACGAGGGTCTGGCCGGTGATGTATGCGGCCTCCTCCGACGCGAGGAACCGGACGGCCCAACCCACGTCGGCCGGCTCGGCGAGTCGCTTCATGGGGATCGACTTGATCATGTCGGCCACGAACTCCTGGCCGAACTGCTCGATGCCCGGCGTGCGCACGTTCCCAGGCTGCACGGCATTCACCGTGATGCCGTCGCCGACGACCTCGAGGGCGGCGCTCCGCATGAGGCCGAGGATCGCCGCCTTCGACGCCGCGTAGTGAGTGAGCTCAGGCGCGCCGACGAGCGGTCCCGTGATCGACGACGTGAGGACGATCCTGCCGTATCCGCGGCGGCGCATCGACGGCAGGCAGGCCTGGACGGTGTGCAGGATGCCCTTCACGTTGATGTCCATCACGCGGTCCCAGTCGGCGTCGGTCATGTCCTCGATGCCGACCGAGGGGTAGATGCCGGCGTTCGCGGCCACGATGTCGATCCGCCCCAGTCGGTCGAGCACCTTCGCGGCCATCGCGTCCATCGCTGCCCGGTCGACGACGTCGGCCGCGACCGCGACCGCGCACCCGCCAGCCGCCTTCAGCGCCTCGGCGGCGCGCTCCGCCGACTCGGCGTCGACGTCGACGACCACCACCCGGGCCTGCTCCTCGGCCAGCACCTCGGCGATTCCGAGACCAACGCCGCTGGCGGCGCCGGTGACCACTGCGACTCGTCCCTCAAGGCTTTCCATGCGCCTCCTCACTGGTCCGCTGAGCAGCCCTGTAGGATGGCGGAGCGGTGGAGCCCGTGTCAAGCACCCCCGATCGACGATGACCGACACGGCCGTCTCGCGAGCGATTGCCGAGCGCGGCGTCGCCGTGGGCGCAATGCTGTACGAGTTCGACACGCCACGCGTGATGCGGATTCTCGCAGCCGCCGGCGTCGACTTCGCCCTCTTCGACCTCGAGCACACGGCATGGGACGCCGGCACGCTGCGGACGCTCTACGCGACCGGCCTCGGGACAGGCGTCTACCCGATCACCCGCGTCGTCCGCGCCCACTACACGCTGATCTCGACGGCGCTCGACGCCGGCTCGCGCGGCATCATGGCCCCGATGCTCGAGTCGGCAGACGAAGCCCGGCTGCTCGTCGAGTCGGCCAAGTACCCGCCGGTCGGGAAGCGCGGCTTCGGCGTGATCATGAGCGATGAGCTCGAGGGCGGGCCGGCCGCGATGACCGAGCGCGCCAACCGCGAGAACCTCGTGATCGCGCAGATCGAGTCGCCGGCCGGCATCGAGAACGCCGACCCGATCGTCGCGGTGCCCGGCGTCGACGCTGTCTGGCTCGGCCAGTTCGACCTCTCGCTGGCGCTCGGCATCCCGGGGGAGTTCACGAATCCCCGGTTCACCGACGCCGTCGACCACCTGCTGGACGTGTGCCAGAGGCACAACAAGCCGCTCGGCCAGATGATCGCGTCCACCGCCGACGGCGCGGCGTCAGCGGCGCTCGGATTCCAGATCCTGGCCTACGCCGACGTGTGGGTGTTCGAGAACGCGCTGCGCACCGAGATGGCCGACCTCCGCCGAGCCGTCACAGCACCGCGATCGGGTTGAACGGCGATCCCGTTCCGCCCTGGATGCGGAGCGGCGAGCACATGACGAGGAACTCCCAGCGCCCCTCCTCCTCGCATGCCTTGGCGACGTCCTCGAGTTGGAGGCTGTCCGAGACGACCATCCCCATCGCCGTGACCTGGAGCGGGTGGATCGGATACAGCATGCCGTCGACGGTGCTCGGGACGGTCTCACCGTCGCCGTCGGGCAGGAACGCCGCCACCCCGCGCTCGTGCATCCACGGGATCGTGTCGACGTGGAGCCCCGCCTTGCCCTCGCCGTCGTAGCCGTTGTCCCAGGCTCCGAGCTCGACCCGGCGGCGGTGATGGCCCGTGCGGAACACGAAGATGTCGCCCTCCTCGACGCGCAGCCCCTGGGCCTCCTCGATCTCCTCGAGTTCGGCCCGCGTGACCGCCTCGCCCGGCTCGAGCCACTTGACGCCGCGGTGGCGCGGTACGTCGTAGAGCACGCCGCGCCCGATGACGCCCGTCGCGTAGTCGTCCATGTCGAGAACCTGCGCGCCCTTGCTCTTGACCGTGTCGGCAGAGCGGCCGCCGTACAGCTGGCCGTCGTAGGAGATGTGGTTCAGCGCGTCGATGTGGGTGTGGCAGTCGCCGTGGCTCTCCATGCCGAGGAAGCACATCGAGAACCGCAGCTTGCCCGAACCGATGTCCCAGTCGTGCATCTGCGTCATGTGGTGGATGGCAGGGCTGGGGTTGTCGGGACCGGAAACGGTGTTGATGGGGATCGCCATCGACACGTGGCGGCCCGACTTCACGAGGCCGCTCGCCCGCTTCACGTGCTCGGGCGTCAGCAGGTTGAGGGTGCCGCGGATGTCGTCGTCACCCCACCGCCCCCAGTTCTTCACCGATTCGAAGATGGCCTCGAACTCGTCGAGGGACACATCCGTGGGTCGACGTTCGATGGTGCTCATCCGGCCACTCCCCTTGCTGTCGATGTCCGTCCCCGATCTGGGATCGAACAGCACCGCGCCGGAGCCTGTCAAGCGCGGAGACGGCTACGCACGGGTCGCGCGGGCGCGGAGCGAGAGCTTGAACGTCGCTCCCTGACACGCGTTGGCGACGGTCGTCGGCATCGACACCTGGAGGACGACGGTCTTCGACTTGTGCGCGGGGATGACCAACCGGCGCGTGCTCGTCGAGATGAGGCCGAGGTTCGCGGGGGCACCGGTGCAGCCGGTCTTGGTCGTCTTCGAGACGGCCTTGCCCGTCGGGGTCGCCACCCGGATCGCGAACGCATACGTGTTCGTGATCTTGACCCTGAGCGGACGCGTGGCGCCCGGGTAGAGGCCCGTGACGGGTACGCCCTTGATCCCGAAGCCCTTCTTCACCGACGCGATCAGCTCGATGCCGCGGCCGTCCTGGCCCGGATGCCTGGCGTGCGTCGCCGAGGCGATGGCGGCCGAGGCGGTGACGAGGGCGATGAGGAGAGCGAGGAGGCGCATGGCTATGGCGAGAAGGTGAAGGTCGTGGATGTGGTGGCGGTGTTGCCGGCCGAGTCGGTCACGAGCGCGCGGAGCGTGTAGCCGGTCGCGTTCGTGAACGCGGCGGCCGCCATCGGGAACGACCAGGAGGGCAGCGCGAGCGTCGTGTTCGAGAGCACCTCGGTGGCCGACGAGAAGGTCGCGGGGCCGGGGTTCCAGTAGAGGCTCGGGGCCGCCGACTGGCGGAAGCTGACCTGCACCTTGGCGACGCCGGCGGTCGCGTCGGTCGCCGTGCCGCAGACGTCGGCGACGAGGGCCGTCGAGCAGCCGGCCAGCCAGCCGCCGGCGTAGCCAGCGGTCGGGAACGTGATCGCGACGGTCGGCACGGTGTTGTCGACCGTCACGGTCTGGTTCGAGGTCGTCGTGGTGTTGCCGGCGTTGTCGGTCGCCGTCAGCGTGTACGTCTTGGAGCCCGCGCTGAGCGTCGCGTTGGCGGTCGTAGCCGCGCTCGTGAACCCATGGGCCACGCCGCCCGCGCTGCACGACGAGACGCAGGCCGGCATGACGAGGGCGGTCTGGCCGGTCGTCAGGTTGCTCGCCTTGGCGGTGAGCTTCCAGATGCCGCTCGCCGCATCGCTCGTGTCGCCGTAGACGATGTAGTCGCGGCCCTGGCTGAGATAGCCGGGCACGTTGGTCACGACCGTCGCGACCGCCGCCGACGAAACGGTCGGAGCGGTGTTGTCGGCAGTCGCGCTGCCGTTGGTCGTGCCCGTGTTCGACGCGTTGTCGGTCGCCGTTGCGGTGAAGCTCACGGCGCCGGCGGCGAGCGACGAGCTCGCGGTCTTATTGGCGCTCTTGTAGGCGTATGTGACGCCGCCGATCGTGCAGCCGGTGGTGCAGGCCGAGAGGGCGAGGGCAGTCTGGCCGCTCGTGATCGTCGAGACGTTCGCCTTGACCGTGAGGACGCCGCTGGCCGCGTCGGTCGCGTTCGCGTAGACGTTGTACGCGCCGCTCTTCCGCAGCCAGCCGGGGACGCTCGTGGTGGTCGTCGCGACGGCAAGCGCGGTCACGGTCGGCGCCGTGTTGTCGACGGCCACCGAGAACGAGCCGGTGGTCGCACCCGACGCCTTGTCGGTGGCGGTGACCGTGAACCCGATCGGTCCAGCCCCGAGGGTGCCGGCGGTCTTACTCGAGCTCTTGTAGCCGTAGGTGACGCCGGCGACCGTGCAGTTCGACGCGCACGCGCTGAGGGCGAGCGCCGTCTGGCCTGCGGTGAGAGCGCTGACGTCGGTCTTGACCGTCGTGATGCTGCTGGCCGGGGCGCCGCCGTCCGCGGCGTTGGCGTAGACGATGTACGTGCCGGCTGACTTGACGAAGCCCGGCGTCGTCGACCCGCTCGTCAGCACGGTGGCCGCGCTCACGGCCGGGGCGGTGTTGTCGACCGTGCCGGAGACGCTGAACGTCCCGGTGCCGCCCGCCTTGTCGGTCGCCTTCACCGGGAAGGAAAGCGCCCCCTCGGTGACGGGCGAGCCGGCGGTGGTCACGGCGCTCTTGAATCCGTACGTCGTGCCGCCGATCGAGCAGCTCGACGTGCACGCCGGCAGCGCCAGGGCCGTGACCCCGGCGTTGAGCGCGCTCACATCGGCCGTGACGGTCGCGATGCCGCTCGCGGGCGAGCCGGCGTCGGACGCGTTGGCGTACACCACGTACGTGCCGCCCTGGCGGACGTAGCCGACGCCCGAGGTTGCCGACGCGACGATGACGCCTGCCGAGACTGTCGGGCTGGTGTTGTCGGCGATGACCGAGAACGCTTTCGGCACGCCGACGTTGGCGGCGTTGTCGGTGCCCCACACGGTGAAAGACTTGGTCCCCTGCGAGAGACCGGCGTCGGCGGTGATGGGCGCGCTCGACCACGTGTACGCCGTCCCCCCGATCGTGCACGACGAGACGCACGGATTCAGGGAGACTGCGGTCGACCCGGCCGCCAGCGTTGAGACATCCGTGAGGGCCGACGCGACCCCGGTTCCGCCCGGGTCCGTGATCTTGGCGTAGACGACGAACTGCTGTCCGGCCCGCACGCCGCCACCCGCCGCGGTCATTCCGACCGGGGCGATTGTGGCGCTGTTCACGCTCGGAGCGTGAAAGTCGGGACTGGCCTGCGCCACGCCGCTCCCGGTCCCGGGGACGGTCCACGACGCCACCGCCGGCGCCACCGCGGTCACGAGAACCGCGGCGGCAACGACGAGGAATCGGGGGCGGGCCACGCCCCTGAGGCGGGCCGGCAGCAAGGCGTCGGGCCTAGCTGCTCGCGGCGGTCGCGGTCAGATAGAGCGTGAAGGACGCGCCCTGGCAGGGATCGCCGGCGGCACCGCTCATCGACACTGCATCCGTCGCGTCGACGTCGAGCGTGTCGTTCGCCGGAACGTCCCAGCCGGATCCGCCGTTGTTCTGAGCCGCGAACGAGAGCGTGCTCAGATCGCAGCCGCTGTGGCCGGCGTCGACCGAGAAGCCGTTCGTCCCCTGGCCGCTGTCGAGCGCGATGACCGACACGTGGACGGGGAACGGGTTGTCGTTGGCGATCGTGGTCGCCACGTCGGCGCTGCCGTTCGGGTAGAGAGCCGAGGAGGGCGAGCCGGACGTCAGGGTGAGGTTGGTGGCGCTCGACGCAGAGGCCGAGCCGGTGCCGCTGCCGCTGACGGTCCAGGCACCGTACGCCGCTGCGCCGGCGACGAGCAGGCCGGTCACGGCAACGGCGGCGAAGCGCGTGAGATGAGTGCGGGTCATGAGAGAGTCCTCTTGGGGGGAAGGGGAGCGTTGTCCGCTCGGGCAGCGGACTACTCTCAAGATCGGGCATTTTGGGGATCTGCGCATGACGCAGAAAGGGGATCCGGCGCGAGCCGCGGCTACGGCGTCTTGCTCAGAGCTCGACGTATGTGCCGACCTCGAACACCCGGTCGGGCGGGATGTGGTACCAGCGGGCGACCGGGGTCGAGTTCTGGTGCAGCACCGCAAAGAGGCGCTTGCGCCAGCCGGCCATGCGGGCACGCCCGGTCGGCAGGATCGTCACGTGGTCGACGTAGTAGGACGTGTGGTCGAGATCGATCTCGAGCCCCTGCCGCCTGGCCTGCTCGAGCGCCGCGACGGCGTCGGGCTCGTCCTGGTAGCCGTACCTCGCGGTGATCGCGACGAACCCGAGCCGGAGCATCTCGACCGTGACGCGCGCGGACTCCTCGACGTGCGGAACGGCGACCGTATGGACCTTCACGAGGACGACCTGCTCGTGGACGATGCCGTTGTGCTCGGCGTTATTGAGGAGCGCCGTCGGGACGGTGTCGAGCGACGTCGTCAGGAAGACGGCGCTTCCCGGGATCCGGTTCGGCGGCTCGTCGATCATCCGGTTGATGTAGCGCCGGAGCGACACCCGCCCCTCGCGCATGGCGCGGCCGAGCGTGATCCGGCCGCGGTGCCAGGTGGTGAGGATCGTGAAGAAGATCGCCCCGACGACGAGCGGGAACCAGCCGCCGCTCAGGATCTTCGTCAGGTTCGCGACGAAGAAGGTGAGCTCGACGGAGAGGAAGAACGCCCCCGCGGGGATGAGCAGCTTGAGCGGCTTGTGCCACATCTTCCGGAACACGACGAACGCGAGGAGCGTGTTGGTGGCGAAGATCGCGCTGAGGGCGATCCCGTAGGCATTCGCGAGGCCCGTCGGCGAGCGGAACGTCAGCACCAGCAGGATGACGGCGGCGCACAGCAGCCAGTTGACGACGGGGATGTAGATCTGGCCGATGATCCGCTCGGACGTATGCCGGATGTTCATGCGCGGCAGGAAGCCGAGCTGGATC
>JBOHBE010000120.1:0-3097 GCA_050698235.1 Gaiellales bacterium | reverse complement strand
CTCCTCGCCACCGGAGCCCACCGGCCGCCGCGGCGACCCGGCGTTCGCACGGTGCGCTGCGGCTTCTCGACGGCCGACGGCCGGAGCGCGGCCCGGCGCGCGCTCGCCGGGGACGAGCGACCGACGGCGGTGTTCGCGCTCTCGGACGCGCTGGCCTACGGCGCGTACATGGCGTGTGCCGACCTCGAGCTCGACATCCCCGGAGACGTCGCCGTCGCCGGCTTCGACGACCACCCGCTCTCGGCACTCGTCGCCCCGCCGCTCACGAGCGTGAGCTGGGACACGGCGGCCGCAGCGGCAGCCGCCGCGTCGATGCTGGTCGGCGCTATCGAGGAAGGCCGCCGGGGTGGCGAGCTCGTCGTCCCGCCCCGGCTCCGGCCGCGCCGGTCGACCGCCGCTCAGCCGCGCGTGTAGATGGCGTACCGGCGCAGCTCGTCCATCCCAACCCGCCGGTAGAGGCGCACGGCGCCGGTCGGGTTGCCCGCGTCGACCTTGAGCCGTACCTCCGAGAGCCCGCGGCCGGCGAACTCGGCGAAGATCGTCCGAAGCAACGCTTCGCCCAGGCCGCGGCCGCGGAACGCCGGCCGCACGGCGAGGTCCTTCACGAACCCGTCCGCCCAGCACTGGACGATCCCGGCGACCTCGCCGTCGCTCTCGGCGACGAACACCAGCTCGGGGTCGTACGACGCGTCGCCGAGGAGCCACGGCCGCCACTCGTCGTAGGGCGCGACCCGCTCGTCGCTCCCGGCGAACGCCTCGACCAGGCACGTGTGCACCTCCTCCGCGTCGCGCCCGGCGTCGAACGGGCGCCGGCGCATGCCAGCCGGCAGGCTCGCCTCGCGCACGGGCGGGCGAAGTTCGATCGCCATCTCGAGCACCTCGCCATGCAGGCGGAAGCCGTCTTGCTCCAGGAGACGGCAGAGGTCGTCGGCCCACGCCGGCACCACGGTCTCGAGCGCGCCGGGATGGTGCGCTGCGATCTCCACGAGGATCTCGCGCCCCAGCTCGTCGACCGCGACGCCCGGCGCGACCCAGACCTCGAACCCGCCGCCTGAGTCGACCGAGCCGTACACCTCGAGGCCGCCCGCGACCCCGTATCCGACCCAGTGCCCGGCGTCGGGCCAGTGGGCGGCGAGCATCTCGCGCGTCGTCCGCGGATCGCCGTAGACGCGCTCGTTCCACGCGCGCTCGAGAGCAAGCACGGCGTCGAGGTCGTCCGGCGTGGCCGGACGCACGGCCCCCACTACGCCAGCTCGAGCAGCACCTTGCCGAGCTTCCCGGGCGCGGCGAGGTGATCGAAAGCGGCGGCGGCCTCGGCGACCGGGAACACGCGATCGATGACGGGACGCACCCGCCCCGAGGCGATCTGAGGCACCACGGATCGGGCGAACACCTGGACGGCGGCGGCCTTCTCCTCCATGTGCCGGGCACGCAGCACCGTTCCCATCAGGCTGGCGCGCCGTCCCATCAGGGCCCGCAACGAGATCTCGGCATCGGCCCCGGCGCCCGTCCCGACGACGATGATGCGACCGCGGACGGCGAGCGCCTCGAGGCTGGCCGTCAGATTGGCCGCGCCGACGAGCTCGAGCACGACGTCCACGCCACGGGCCTCCGAGAGCGGGCACGGCTCGGCCCCGAGGTCGACGAGCGCGTCACTGTGCGAGCGGCTGTTGGCGAGCACGCGCGCGCCGGTGGCGGTGCCGAGCTGGACGGCGGCGGTGCCGACACCGCCCGACGCGCCGTTCACGAGGAGCGTCTCTCCCATGGCGAGGCCGGCGCGGGTGAACACCGCATCGTGGGCGGTGATGAACGCCTCCGGGACCGCGGCCGCCTCGCGATCGGTGAGATTCTCGGGGATGCGCGCGACGTGGCGCTCGTGCACGGCGACCGTGTCCGAGAGACCGCCTCCGCCGACCAGCCCGAAGACGCGGTCGCCGGCCCGCCATGTGGTCACGGCCTCGCCGCAGGCGATCACCGTGCCCGCGACCTCGAGGCCCGGAATGTCGGCGGGCGAGCCCGGCGGTGCGGGATAGTTCCCGGCCCGCTGGATGAGATCGGCGGGATTCAGGCCGGCGTGTGTCACGCGCACCAGCACCTCCGAGGGGAGTGGCACCGGATCGGGCCGCTCGCCGATGGACATCACCTCCGGTCCACCCGCACCAAGGAACGTGACGGCGATCATCGCCTGGCATGATGGCAGGAGTGACGGTCGAAGGGCATCACCAGGCGCTCGCTGAGATCGTCGGCGCAGGCAACGTGCTCTCACCCGCGCCGCGTGAGCACCTGTCCGACGGCACGGTGGGCCGTGGCCTCGAGGGCGCCGCCGACGCCGTCGTCCTGCCCGGATCGACCGAGGAGGTCGCGGCCGTCATGCGCCACTGCGATGCGCACGACCTCGCGATCACGACGCGGGGTGGCGGCACCGGATTCGCCGGCGGCGCGGTGCCGCAGGGCGGGATCGTCCTCGCCACCGGTCGGCTGGCGCGTGTGCGGGCGTTCGACCCGCTGCTCTGGCGGATCCACGTCGAGGCCGGCGTCTCGACCGCAGAGCTGCGCCGGATCGCGCGAGGCAGCGGCCTCTGGTTCCCGCCCGACCCGAGCGCGGCCGAGCAGTCGCAGATTGGCGGCAACGTGGCCACGAACGCCGGCGGGCCACACGCCTTCAAGTACGGGACCACCCGCGCGTGGGTGACCGGGATCGAGGCCGTGATCCCGCCGGGCGAGATCGTGACTGCCGGCGGCCCGGTGCGAAAGAACGTGGCCGGCTACGACCTCGTCGGGCTCCTCGCCGGATCGGAGGGCACGCTCGGGGTCGTGACGGCGGTCTGGCTGCGCCTGATCCCGGCCGTCGAGGCATCGCTTCCGATCGCCGCCGTCTACCCCGACGCGATCGCCGGCTGCGCGGCGGTGGAGGCCCTGATGGGGAGCGGCATCGTCCCGGCGTGCATCGAGTACGTCGACGAGCCGGCCCTGGCGACGACCGGGCACGACCTCCCGGGCGGGCCGCCGCCCGGGGGCTTCCTGGTCATCTCCGAGGCGGACGGCTCCGAGGCCGAGGCGGCGGCGGGCCGCGAGGCGCTGCGCGAGGCGCTGGCCG
>JBOHBE010000119.1:0-1784 GCA_050698235.1 Gaiellales bacterium | reverse complement strand
TCATCTACAGCTCGATGACCGTCGGGCAGAAGGTGCGTCGCGTGACGGTGGCCGAGCGGGCGGCGAATCGGGGCTCGCTGCTGGTGAAGCGGTCGTTCGACGCCGCCGTCCGCGTGCGCGACCGCGTGCCGGATCCGGTGATGCGGACGGGGCGGCGCGGGCTGAGTGCGATCCAGCGGCGGCCGGGCGGCGGCGGATAGCTCACGCCGGGGCCAGTTGGCGGTGTCGGCGAACGCCAATTGGCGCGAGCACTTGGCCACTTGGCCGTGCGTGCGAGTGCCATTTGGCCGTGCGTCCGAGTGCCATTTGGCCGTGTATGCGAGTGCCACTTGGCCGCCGCCGCTACGCCGGTGCGAAGCGGAGCGACCGGCCGACGGGGTCGGCGGCGAGGAGCTTGACGGCGAGCGTCGTCCCCGGCTCGAACCGGCGGTCGCTGTGGAGCCGCGCGCGGATGGGCGGCTCGGCGATCTGGAGCCGCGCGCCGCGGGCGTCCTGCTCGACGACGGCCGCCTGGAACTCCTCGCCCACCCGGTGCTCCAGGAGCCGCGCCTCGAGGTCGTCGACGATCGCCCGCTCGACCTGGCCGGCGCGCGACTCGGCCTCCTCCATGGTGTCGGGGAGCCGCGCGAGCGTCGCGACCGCCTCGGGCGAGGGCGAGCGGCCGGCCTCGAGGTCGACCAGCAGGTCGAGCACGTAGCGGTCGGCCAGCCGCCGCAGCGGCGCCGTCGTGTGCGCGTAGGAGGTCGCGAGCCCGGCGTGCACGTGCTCGGCGGGCACCTCGCCCGAAAACGCGGTGTACCCCGCGCGGCCCATGACGCCGCGCGCCTGCTCGAGGAGCGCCGCCCGCGGAGCGTCGGTCGGTCGCAGGTCGCGCGCGAACTCCTCGTAGCTCGTCTCCGCCGGCCAGCTGACACCGAGCGCGGCTGCGGCGTGCCGCAGCACGTCGACCCGGTAGGGGTCGGCGCCGCCCATCGTCCGCAGGAGCCCAACCTGGTGGCGGAGCATCACAGCCGCCGCGACGCTCCCGGCAAGGAGCGAGATCTCGGCGTTCCAGTCCTCCGACGGGAGGCGGGTCTCCCACTCGAGCCGGTAGCCGCAGCCCGAGCCGGGGTCCGGGACGACCTGCTGGTCAGCGGCGTTTAGAGCGACCGCGCCGCGCTCTCGCGCGAGGCCGATGCGGCGCTCGGCGATCTCGTGCAGGATCGCCTCGCGCTCGCCGCCCAGGTGGGCGTAGTCGAGCCTGTCGCGGCTGCGGACGAGCGAGCGCCCGACCGAAGCCGAGGTCGTGGTTCCGTGGTCGTCCAGCTCGACGGTGAAGACCACCGCCGGCCTGTCCTCGTCCGCGAGGAGGCTCGCAGCACCCTCGCCGAGCGCGAGCGGATAGAGCGGGCAGCGGAGGTCAGGCGTGTAGACGGTTACGCCGCGCTTCCACGCCTCGGCCTCGATGACGCCCTCCCGGTCGACGAAATGGCCGACGTCGGCGATGGCGTACCGCACGCGGTGCCCGCCGCCGGGCAGGCGCTCGAGCAGCATCGCCTGGTCGAGGTCCATCGAGCCGGGCGGGTCGACCGTGAAGAACGCGAGGTCCCGCAGGTCGGCCCGGCCGTCGGCGGGCAGCGGCCGTGCGGCGGCCGCCCGCGCCGCCTCCTCGACCTCGTCCGGGAACTCGGGGTGGACGTCGAACTGCTCGCGGATACGCGCGAAGTCGGCGACGAGCAGGCTCGGCGCCGCGTCGGCCAGCCGCACCCTTCGGCACGGCGTCACTTCGTTTCGCGGGGGAACCC
>JBOHBE010000118.1:0-6573 GCA_050698235.1 Gaiellales bacterium | reverse complement strand
GATACGATCAGGTCGCAGACGAATACGCTGCGCTCGATCGCACGCCGACCCGTGGCCTCGAATGCGGCGCCTGCGAGCGTTCGCGGCGAGTCTTCCGAGTGGAGCACGCATTCTCGATGTCGGATGCGGCGATGGTCTCCCGGCCACGCGCGAGCTGGCCGAGGCGTACAGGGTGGTCAGTACTCGAGCAGGTTGCAACGGCCCGTACAAACGCCCCGACCGCGACGTTCCACGGTACCGACGTCCGAGCCCTCGAGTTCCACCGGCGTCGTTCGGCACCATCGTTGCGCTGTACCTCGTCGATAACGTGCCGAGCGAGGACTACGACGCGTTGTTCGGCAGGTTGGCGGACTGGCTCGTACCGGGTGGCCGCATCCTGCTGAGTGCCGAACCTGGCGATGACCACGGACGCGTCGACAACTGGTTGGGCGTCCCGATGTTCATCAACACGGTGGTCGCTAAAACGACATCGTCGCTGAACTCGAAGCAGCGTCGTTCGTGGTCGAACCTGTTGAGACCGAGTCGCAACGGGAGGGTGGACGTGACATCCAGTTCGCGTGTTCACGGCGGAGAAGCCGGCGACGCGGTAGCGGAGGCGGTAGCGGAAACCGGACGCACACGGACGATCACGGACACCAATCCGGCTCAACCATGCGGAATCCGCTCAACCATGCGACGCCGGAAGGTTCAAATCCTCTCGCCCCGACTAGACGAAACGCCTGCAAATCCGAGGGTCAGCGCCGCTCGCGCGCCGTGCGCCACTCTCGAGCGAGGATCGCGTAGACCGCCTCGCTGTGCCACTCGCCCTTGCCCCATTGGTTCTCGATCAGATGTGCCTCCCTGCGCATTCCGAGCCGCTCGAGCACGCGCGCCGACGCCGTGTTGCGGGGCTCGACGCAGCCGTAGACGCGGTGCAGGCGGTACGCGTCGAACGCCAGCTCGACGATCGCCTCGGCCGCCTCGGTCGCGTAGCCGTGACCCTGGTGGTCGGGGTGGAGCATGAAGCCGATCTCGCCCTGGCGGTGCTCGCCGACGGCGACGTTCGCGGTGCCGATCAGCTCGCCTTCGAGATCGATGGCCAGCACGACGCCTTCGTCGAACGGCCGCGCGATGTGGGCGTCGAGGGAGGTGCGCACCTCGTCCTGGCTGCGCGGGTCCCAGTAGAGCCAGCGCGTGACGTCCTCGCGCGAGTGGATGGCGTGCAGCGCCGCGAGGTCGCCCAGCACGAGCCGCCGCAGCCGCAGGCGCGCCGTCTGCATGGGCAATCGCGGCTCAGGCGACACGCGCGCAACCATAGACGGCGCCGGGTCATGGCCTGGTGGCGATCTCGCGTCTCCGAAGCCCGATCAGCGCGATGAGGGCGAGGTCGGCGGCGACGAAGTACGTCGGGTAGAGGAGCAAGCCCACGTCCATTCCGCCGACCGCTGCCATCGCGAACAGTCCGCTGAACGCGCTGAGCACGAAGGCGGACAGGGTCTCCGAGTACGGATACCTGTATGTCTTGGGCACCATCATGACCACCGCCACCGCGTCGGCGACGACCACACCGAGCGTCGCCAACGTGGGATTCCCGGCGACGTACCAGCCGATCAGGCCGGCGATGGCGATTGCTGCCAGGCAGAGGTCGAGCCGACTGGTTCCGCCAACGCCTCGCTTGATTGCAAGAGCCGAGATGGTCGCAGCGCCGACGAGTTGTGCGACCACGACCAGGAGGCTCCATCGCCCGCCGTCGGCGCGCTGTGACGCCAGGACGATGACTGAGAGCGCGCACCATATCGCCCATGTGCCGCGATGCGGCCGTGTCGATCCGCTCACGATGTCGCGTATGTAGGGGACGTAGAAGAGCGCCTGAAGCACGCCGGCCATGATCCCGCAGGCACCGAGCACGTCCCCAGGCTACCGGACGACGGTGCGACCGCTCAGGCTTCGTTCGAAGGCGCTGCCGGGTCCTGGTGCGAGCTCGTGACGAGCGGTGGCGGCGGCTCGAGGAACGGTTGGTGCCAAACCACCGCAATGATGGCGAGGCCAACACCGATGAGGAAGCTCCAGCTGATGAGGTCGCCGGAGGAGTTCGGCTTGCCGTTGAGGATCGCCCCCACGATGAGCAGCATCTCGAACAGCACGAGCGCGGCGACCGACAACAAGGTGGTCCACTTCAGCCGCGTGAACGTTCCCCAGCCGATGCCTTTGCCCACGACCGCGATTCCAAGCGCCACGACGATCGCGCTCGCGACGCTCTTACTGACGTCGTATGTCCAACCGGCCAGCGACCGGCCGGAGGATGAGGCTGCCGCGGCGAGCGTCGGCAAGATCATGTCAGCACCCTTCGCGCTCGAGTCGTCCTACCCTGCGCCTACGCGTCGCCGACCATGCTGCCCCAGCGCTCCTCGATGCGGCCCTTCTTCCACACGGCGATGGAGATGGCCCAAGTCAGGACGAACGCGGTCACGATGGCGTATCCGATGTGGCCGAAGTCGAGGTTGTTGAGCCAGTCCCAGAAGCCGCCCTCGAGGCTGAACTTGGCCGAGAGCACCTGGAGGAGCTCAATCGACCCGATCAGGAGGGCGACGGTCACCGAGAGCGTCGTGACCGTGATGTTGTAGTAGACCTTGCGGATCGGGTTGGAGAACGCCCATCCGTACGCCTGGCTCATGAACGCGCCGTCTGCCGTGTCCATGAGCGACATGCCGGCCGCGAACAGGATCGGCAGCGACAGCACCGCGAGGAACGGGACGTGGTGGGTCGCGACGCCTGCCGAGATCGCGAGCAGCCCCACCTCGGTCGCCGTGTCGAACCCGAGCCCGAAGAGCGCGCCGAGAGGGTACATCTTCCAGCTGGCGTCGATGCGCTGCGCGAGCCTGCCGAGGTAGAACCGGTTCATCAGCCCGCGGTCGAGCAGGCGCGCCTCGAGCCGCTCCTCGTCGTACGCCCGTTCACGCATCTCGAAGAAGATGCGGAGGATGTCGATCAGGACGATCAGGTTCAGGATGCCGATGATCCACAGGAACGTGCCCGAGACCGTCGCGCCGATGTACCCGCCGTAGTCCTGGAACTCGGGCACTCTCGAGTTCACCGTCTTGGCCGCGACCGCAAGCCCGCCGGCCAGCAGGAACACGATCGTCGAATGGCCGAGCGAGAAGAAGAATCCGACCCCGAGCGGCCGCTGCCCGTCCTGGAGGAGCTTTCGGGTCGTGTTATCGATCGCCGCGATGTGGTCGGCGTCGAACGCGTGGCGCAGCCCGAACGTGAAGGCCAACGTCCCCAGACCGGCCAGTGCAGGGTTGCCGTGGGCGTAGAACACGAAGAGCCCCCAGCCGACCACGTTCAGCCCCAGAACAGCGGCTCCGAAGGCTCCGAGCCGGGCCCACTCCGCCCGCGAGAGCGTCCGCGCCCATCCCGACCACCGCGAAGGGCCGCCGGCAGCCAGGTCGTCACCCGTCACCGCTGTCCTCCTCCGCCGCGCATGTGCTGCACAGGCCCGAGATCGGGAAGTGCGTGAAACGCGCGACGTAGCCGAACCGGTCGCGGATCTCCCGCCGGATCGGCTCCATCGCCTTGGGCGGGACCGCGCGCGCCTCGCCGCACCGCTCGCACACCAGATACTCGCGCTCGCCGCCCGTCGCGAGCGCGTATCGCCCGGGCCCGTGGCCAAGGTGGACGTGGCGCACGAGCCCCAGAGCCTCCATCGTCTCGAGGTTGCGGTAGACGACCGACACGTCGCAGGCCTGGCCTCGGCCGTCGAGCCCCTCGGCGATCTCCTCGGCGGTGACGAGCCGATCCGTCGCCAGCAGGGCCTCGAGCAGGATCCGGCGAGGCGTCGAGACCCGCAGCCCGCGGGAGCGCAGCACCGAGACCGCCTCGTCCAGGGTGGAGAACACCGGAGCCGGGGTGCCGGGCGCCTCAGCCATCGTTGCGAGGCTCCCACACCCGCAACCGAGTCGCAACAGCGAGGTGCTCTGGATTACCGGCTGTCGTGCACGACCGGCGCGGGGATCGGCACCGTGAACGAAATGGTCGTCCCGGAGCCGACCTCCGAGTCGATCGCCGCCTCGCCGCCTGCGGCGCGGATGCGCTCGATCATGGTGTCGAGGCCGAAGTGGAGGGCGGCATCCGGCCGCGACCGTGCGGACTCGACGTCGAAGCCGCATCCGTCGTCGCGGACGTCGACTCGCAGGACCGCGTCGTCGTCGACGAAGGTGACGGCGATCGTCCGCGGCCGGGCGTGCTTGCGGACGTTGGCGAGGGCCTCCTGGGCGCAGCGGTAGACGAGCTCCTCGACGGCCAGGTCGTACCGTCTCGAGATCCCGGCCACGGTGCCTTCGGCGCCGACCTCCCTGGCGATCTGCGCCACGAGGACGTGGAGCGCCCGGAAGAGGCCCTGGTCGTGGAGGATCGCCGGACGCAGCTCGAACATCAGCCGGCGGGCGCGCTCGGTGGCTTCCTCGAGCGTCGCGCGTGCCATCGAGACCGCCGACGCCAGATCGTCCGCGCCGCTTCGCGACGCGACCAGCGAGACCCGGTCAAGCGCGAGGAGGGCCGCCGCCATCACCTGGACGGTGTCGTCGTGGAGCTCGGTCGCGATGCGGCTGCGCTCGACCTCCTCCGCCTGGAGCATGCTGCCGAGGATCTCCCGGCGCCGGCGCTCGCTCTCGGCCAGAGCCTGCTCGGCGGCCACCCGGTCGGTGACGTCCATGAACATGCATCCGACCATCTCCACCTCCACCGAGCCTCGCGTGACCGGGAACATCGTCATGAGGTAGGAGTCGTCGTCTCGTCCCGCCACCTCCATCGCGACGACCGGCTCGCCGGTCTCGAACACGCCTGCGATCGCGGCCACGACCTCAGGGTCGGCGTCGGGCACGGCGTCCACCAGCCGCATCCCGATGTGCTCGGGCCGGACGCGCCCGAGGCGCTCGACTGCCCTGTTGACCCGGACGATCCGAATGTCGCGGTCGTAGAGAACGACTCCGAGCGGCGCCGCCTCGAGGATCGCGCCGAGGACGGTCTCGTGCGGGCTCGCGGCATCGGACACCGCGGTGATCACCGACACGATCAGACGCTCGCCGCCGATCTCGATGCCGTGGATGTCCATGTCGGCCAGGACGCGGCCCCGCGGCGTCTCGAACACCCGCTGCTGGTGGTGGCTTCGACCGCGCTCGGGGAACCGCGAGATCAGCCAGTCCAGCCGGTCGCGGTGACTGATCCCGAGCTCGGCCGCCGTCCGCCCGAGCAGCTCGTCGCGCTGCCTTCCGACGAGAGCGCAGAAGCCGTCGCTGACGTCGACGAATGCGGCGTCGCTCACCCGTGCGACCGCGATCGCCTGCTCGGTCTCGGACATGCTGGAGGGAAGCGCTTCAGCCGGTGATCGTGCCGATCGGTCTGTCATCGCCTGACGGTCACACCTCCGCGGGGGACGGGGGTGCCGCGTCTCGCCTCCCGAGTGGGGAGGACGACGGTTGACGCACGTCCAGACTTGCACGTTCCGAGGTCGGTCGGGCGGCGAGACGCGGCGCACCCAATCCCGGTGTCTCCCGGCGTTGGGTGAGATGCGGACGCTAGTCAGGGTCCTGTGCGGACGTCATCCCCGGAACGTGGTATTTGTGACGTTTTCCGGCACGGCGACGGGGGCCTCGCCGCGGGCGGCGCGACCCCCGTCCGGTGCCGGTTCAGCAGGCCGGGTGCGAGCTTGCCATGCCCAGCGCTGCGCGCGGCGCGCCGGCCAGGGCGGGCACGCTCTGCGACGCGCTGGCGCCGCCGGCGAGCTGGATCTCGCCGTGGTAGTTCGTCTTGACGGACTGCCCGTGGACGCGGTCATCCATCAGGAGGAGCCCCGTCGCGCCGGCGAAGCTGCCCGTTCCCCGGGTGACCGGGTGGACGCACTGGGCGTGCTTGAACGCCCCCGTCGTGCCGTTGAAGTTCGCCCAGTAGATGAAGTCGAAGCGCATCGTCCCCTGCGGCTCCGAGGCGTTGCACGTCTTGTTGCGGTTCGTGTCGACGCAGCCCACGAAGCGCTCGGTGCCCTTGGCGGCGAAGAGCGTCGGCGAGTCATAGGTCGGGACGAACGACGTCGTGAACCACGTGCCGACCAGCGTGCCGTGCATCGCGAACGTGCCCGCGGTCTCGTCGATCACGGTCTGCGTGCCACGTGCGTGAATCGGCGCGGCGGAAGCCTCGGCCGCGATCACGGTCCCGGCCACGACCAGCGCCACGACCGCCGAGAGGACGCGCAACCTTCGGGACATCTCCACCTCCTCGTCGGACGCGGCCCACCGCCGCGTCATGCGGCTGATCGTCTCACGTAGGGATCTCCCCGACGCCATGGCGGGTTCCAGCTCCTACCTTGGGCTCATGCACGCCACGACGCCCATGCCAGGAGGCACGAACGATGGATGACGAGCTTCGCATCCTGCTCGAGAACGTGAGCGGGCGATTCGACGCGCTGTCGCGCGAGATCGCCGACGCGTCAACGGACATCGCCCGGTACGCCGCCGGCACGACGACGACGACGCCGCTCGCCGTGGTCGCGCCGCCGCCGGTCGAGCCGACGCCACAACCGCAGCCGGCCGTCGCCTG
>JBOHBE010000117.1:0-3438 GCA_050698235.1 Gaiellales bacterium | reverse complement strand
GCGGCATGGCGAGAGTCTACGCCCGCCGGGCGAGGGTGCGGATCACCGCGACCGCGGCGACGGCCGATGCCACGCCGGCGGCTGTGATCAGCGGGCCGGCCAGCTCGGGGCCCGCGCCCGGAGCGATCAGGACGAGGCCGACGGCGGCCGCCGCGGCCGCCATGCCGAGGACGAGCGCAGCCCGCGCGGCGACGACGGCGCGGTCGAGCCGAAGCGGTGAGCGGAGCTCGGCGGCCCATGCGCCGGCCTCGGCGGCAACGAGAATGCCGGCGGCGACGGCCGGCGCCCACGGGTCGAGGCCCGTCGGCCCCACGGCGAGCGCGCCTGCGTATGCGGCTGCGAGCGCCGCCACGCCCCACGGCGCGCCCCCCGCCCAGCCGGTCAGGCCCCCGAGGAGCAGAGCCGTGCATCCCACGGCTCCGGCGCCGGCGACGATCTGGGACTGGTCGCCGGCCAGGAGCGCGGCGCGGGCCGACACGCCGGTGGCCGCCGCCAGCGCGCCGCAGAGGACGATCAACTGCGCACGGTTCGGGCGTATCGCCGCGCCTCCCGAAGCTGGGCCAGAGAGCCTGCCAGCGGCTCGAGGCCGTCCCATTGCACCACGGGCACGCCGAGCCGGCGGTACCGCGCGCGCAGCCCCTCGTGCCGGAGCACCCAGAGCCGATGGGCGAGCTGGCCGATCTCGCCGCCCACCGCCGGCGTCCGGGCCGTCGCCGAGACGTCGACCACCGCCAGGTCAAACCCGCGTGCGCGGAGCGCCGCCAGCGCGGCGAGCGCGCGATCGTCGGCGAGAGGCGTCAGCGCGAGCACGAGCGCGCCCGGAGGGAGCGTGCGCGTCGGGATCACCTCGACGTCGCGCCACGCGTAGCTCGTGACCACCTCGGTGTCGATCAGCGAGTCGAGCACCCGGTAGGTCTGCGCGCGCCCGGTCGACGGGAGCACCCATCGCAGGACGCCTCCGAAGCCGACGACGCCGACCCGGTCGCGGCCCCGCAGGTAGGCGGTCGCCAGCGCCGATGCCGCCCGCACTGCGAGGTCGACCGACACCGGCGACTCCGCGAACGAGTCGAGGAAGAGGACGACGTCGGCGTTCCGCTCGGGGTGGTGGACGTTCGAGTAGAGGGTGCCGCGCCGGGCGCTCACCCTCCAGTTGACGCGCCGCAGCCGGTCGCCGGGCTGGTACAGGCGCAGGTCGGCGAACTCGAGGCCCTCGCCCGCGGTACGGCTCGTGTCCGACCCGACCGATGCCTGCGTGCGGACGGGCCGGGGCGCCTGCCTGATCGGCTCGATCTGCGGGTGCACCCTCACCTGGAGCGGTGTCTCGATCGCCGCGTCCCAGACGCGCAGGCCGAGCGGCTCGCGCACCCGGATGCGGCCCGAGACGACGAACCCTCCCCATCGGTCGCATGTCAGCTCGAACGGCACCGCGCTCGTGCCGGGCGCCGGTCGCAGCGCGCGGCGAGGTGGGCCGCCGACGGATACAAGCCCGTCCGGCACGCCCAGCCCGACGTCGACCTGCCACTGAGCCCGGACCGAGTCGACCTCGACCACCGCCGTGACGCCGTCGCCCTCGATCGCGCGGAGCTCGGTCGGGGCCATCCGCGCCGTCACGTCCGGCGTCACCGACCGCGCCAGGCCGACGGCGGCGATCAGCCCGAACGGCGCCGCGACCGCGACCAGTTCCGGTCGGCGCAGGCCGACCGCGGCGAGCAGCAGAGCGGCGGCGAGCGCGGGATAGGCGCGAAGCCGAACCGTCGGTGACGGGGTCACGGCTCGGCGACCGCGCCCGGCCGCGGCGCCGGGGCCGGCACCCGCTCCAGGCAGTCGCGCACGACATCGTCGCCCGAGACGCGCTGCACCCAGAGCTCGGGCCGCAGTGTGAGCCGGTGCCCGAGCGCGGGAACGGCGATCGCCTTCACGTCGTCGGGCGAGACGAAATCGCGGCCGTCGAGCGCCGCCCGGCAGCGGGCCAGCTTGAGGAGCGCGAGCGAGCCGCGCGGGCTGGCCCCGACCTGCACCTGCGGATGCTCGCGGGTGGCCGCGACGAGGTCGACCATGTAGAGCCCGACCGAGCGGTCGACGTGCACGCCCTCGACGGCCCGCTGCATCGCCAAGAGCTCGTCGCGCGCGCACGCCGGCGCCAGCACGACCTCGTCGGTCATCCGCTCGCGCCGCCGTTCGAGCACCTGCCACTCGTCGTCGCGCGACGGATAGCCGATCCGCGCCCGCACCAGGAAGCGGTCGAGCTGGGCCTCGGGCAGAGGGTACGTCCCCTCGTACTCGATCGGGTTCTGGGTCGCGATCACGAGGAACGGCCGCTCGAGGATGTGCGTCTCGCCCTCGATCGTCACCTGATGCTCCGCCATCGCCTCGAGCAGCGCCGACTGGGTCTTCGGCGGGGCGCGGTTGATCTCGTCTGCGAGAAGGAGGTTCGTGAAGACCGGGCCCGGCCGGAACTCGAAGGCACCGTCGCCCTGGTGATAGATCGACGACCCGGTGACGTCGGCGGGGAGCAGGTCGGGCGTGAACTGGATGCGCGCGAAGCCCAGGTCGAGCACCTGCGCGAACGACCGTGCGACGAGCGTCTTTGCCAGGCCGGGGTAGTCCTCGATGAGCACGTGCCCGTCGGCCAGGATCGCGAGCAGCACGACCTCGAGCTCGGGCCGCTTGCCGACAACGGCGCGCTCCACCTCGTCGAGGACGGCCGCCGATCGCGTGCTGACCTGCTCGAGCGCCAGGTCGCCGGTCATCGCGCGGCACCGATCCTCTCGATGCTGGCGACGGCGCTCTGGACGTCGGCCAGCGTGGCACCGGGGCCGTGGCGGTCGCCCGGCGGCGGGCGGTCGGCCCGGACGAGCTCCCAGGCCTTCGGCCCGAGCGCCGCCTCGGCCGTCTCGGGGTCGCGGTCGAGGTCGATGCCCGCCGTGGCGAGGCGGTCACGGGCGATGTCCTGCAGGAGCGGGCACAGCCGCTCGTGCAGGTCGCCGGCACTGCCCCGGGCGAGCCCGACCTGGCGTTCCATCGCGCGCAGGCCCTTGGGGCGAGGCGCCGCGACGGGCTTCGGCGAACGCCGGCGGTGCGTCCGGGGCACGGGCGGCAGCAGCGCCAGCGCGAACGCCGCGCCGGCGGCGACGAGGATGCCGCTCGCGACGGTCACTCCGCCTCCTCCCCTGCGATGGTCTCGACGGCGTCGATCGCCTCCGCCTGCATCGCCCGGTCGATCGGGTGCGTGCTGAAACGGGCCCGGGCGTAGATCCGCGTCAGCCGGCCAAGGGCGGTGATGCGTGCGAATCCGAACGCCGTCATGCGGCCAAGGTACTCCAGCGGCGCCTCCGGGTGCCGGCGACCGAGCGCGCGGTCGGCCATCACGCGGTCCATCAGGGCGTACGCGCCGATCACCGCCTGGCGCGGGTCGCGCTCCGCGCGCAGGTGCTCGAG
>JBOHBE010000116.1:0-13747 GCA_050698235.1 Gaiellales bacterium | reverse complement strand
GCCGAGAGGACGGTGCGCATCCCGCGCCCGCCGCCGCCGGCGGCCGCCTTCACCATGAGCGGGAATCCGAGCCTGATCGCCTCCTGCTCGAGCGTGTCGTCGGTCAGGTCGACGCCCGCGTAGCCCGGCGTCACGGGGATCCCGACCGCCTCCGCCAGCCGCCGCGCCTCGATCTTGTCGCCCGCGGCGCGAAGGGCGCTCGGCGGCGGGCCGACGAACACCAGGCCGGCCGCGGCGACCGCCTCGGCGAACTCCGGGCTCTCGGCCAGGAAGCCGTATCCGGGGTGGACGGCATCGGCGCCCGTCGCGGCCGCCGCGGCGACCAGCGCCTCGCCGTTGAGGTACCCCGCCACCTCGACGGCGTCGTCGGCGACCTCCACGTGGAGCGCTCCGCGCTCGGCCGGCTCGTACGCCGCGATCGCGGCGATCCCGAGCTCGCGGCAGGCGCGCGCGATCCGGACGGCGATCTCGCCGCGGTTGGCGATCAGGACGCGTTTTGGTCCGGCGCCCATCGGGGCTTTCGCTTCTCGAGGAACGCCGCCAGCCCCTCCTGCGCCTCCGGGCCGGCGCGGGCGGCCGCCAGGCGCTCCGGCAGGTCGGGCAGGCGGAACTGCGCCGTCGCGTCGCGCACGAGCCGCTTCGTCTCGGCGATCGCCTGCGGGCCGCACTCCAGGAACGCCAGCACCGCGTCGGCCACGGCGTGCTCGAGCCGGCCAGGCTCGACCACCTCGTGCACGAGTCCGATCCGAAACGCGCGCTCGGCGTCGAACCGCGAGGCGGTCGTGAAAAGCGCCTTGGCGTGTCCCGGGCCGATCTTGCGAAGGACGTAGGGCGAGATCGTCGCCGGGATCAGCCCGAGGCGGGCCTCGGTGAACCCGAACCGCGCGCCCGAGACCGCCACGGCGATGTCGGCGATCGCCACGAGGCCCGATCCGCCGCCGAGCGCGTGCCCGTTCACACGGGCGATCACGGGGAGCGGACAGTCGTCGATCGCCTCGAGCAGGCTGCGCATGACCGCGGCGTCGGCCACGTTCTGCTCGGGCGAAAGGGCGCGGCTGCGGCGCATCCAGTCGATGTCGGCCCCCGCGCAGAAGGTGTCGCCCGCGCCCGTCAGGATGAGGACGCGCGTGCCGTCGAGCGGCAGGGCGGTCACGAGGTCGCGGAGCTCGACCATCATCCCGGGCTCGAGCGCGTTTCGGGCCTCGGGCCGGTCGAGGGTCAGCGTGGCGACCGAGCCGTTGCGTGTCAGGCTGACCGCGCTCACATCCGGAACACCCCGAAGGTCGTCTCGGGCACGGGCGCGTAGGCCGCGGCGGCGATCCCGAGGGCGAGCACGCGGCGCGTGTCGGCCGGGTCGATGATTCCGTCGTCCCACAGGCGCGCCGTCGAGAAGTACGGGCTGCCCTCGCGCTCGTAGGTCTCGAGGATCGGCAGCTCGAATGCGTCGCGCTCCTCCTCGGCCATCTCGCCCCGGACGGTCGAGAGCACGCGCGCGGCCTGCGGCCCGCCCATCACCGAGATGCGCGCGTTCGGCCACATCCAGAGCTGCCGCGGGCCGTACGCGCGCCCGCACATGGCGTAGTTGCCGGCGCCGAACGACCCGCCGATGACGACCGTGAACTTGGGCACATCGGCGCAGGCCACCGCGGTGACGAGCTTGGCGCCGTCCTTGGCGATGCCGCCCGCCTCGTACTCGCGGCCGACCATGAATCCCGTGATGTTCTGGAGGAAGACGAGCGGGACGCCCCGCTTGCACGCCAGCTCGACGAAGTGCGCCCCCTTGAGCGCGGACTCCGAGAAGAGGATGCCGTTGTTGGCGAGGATGGCCACCGGATACCCCATCAGGTGGGCGAATCCGCACACGAGCGTGTCGCCGTACGTCGCCTTGAACTCGTGGAACCGCGAGCCGTCGACGATCCGGCCGATCACCTCGCGCACCTCGAACGGGTGGCGGATGTCGGCCGGGACGACGCCGTGCAGCTCGGCCGGGTCGAGGGCCGGGTCGGCCGGCTCGCGCCGCTCCCACGGCTCGGGCGGCGCGTCGCCGAGGTGCGAGACGATCTCGCGGCAGATCGCGATGGCGTGCTCGTCGTCGGCGGCCAGGTGGTCGGTGACGCCCGAGAGCCGGCTGTGGACGTCGGCGCCGCCCAGCTCCTCGGCGGTCACCTCCTCGCCTGTCGCTGCCTTCACGAGCGGCGGCCCGCCGAGGAAGATCGTGCCGGTCCCGCGGACGATCACGGCTTCGTCGGACATGGCCGGGACGTACGCGCCTCCCGCCGTGCACGACCCCATCACGAGGGCGATCTGTGGGATCCCGAGCGCCGACATGCGCGCCTGGTTGTAGAAGATCCGGCCGAAGTGCTCGCGGTCGGGAAAGACGTCCGCCTGGAGCGGCAGGTACGCCCCGCCGGAGTCGGCCAGGTAGAGGCACGGGAGCCGGTTTTGCTCGGCGACCTCTTGGGCGCGGAGGTGCTTCTTCACGGTGAGGGGGAAGTAGCTCCCGCCCTTCACGGTCGCGTCGTTCGCCACGATGACGCATGGCCGGCCCGAGACCGGGCCGACGCCGGTGACGATCCCCGCGCCAGGCGCGTCGCCGTCGTAGAGGTCGTGGGCTGCGAGCGGGGCGAGCTCCAGAAATGCGCCGCCGGGATCGACGAGCCGCTCGATCCGCTCGCGGGCGAGCAGCTTGCCGCGCTTCTTGTGGCGTTTCACCGCGTCGGGGCCGCCGCCCGCCCGGGCCCGCTCGAGCTCGGCTTCGAGGTCCCCGACCAGCTCCCGCATCCGCTCGCGGTTTCGGAGGTAGTCATCCGAGGCGGTATCGAGATGACTCGCGATGCGGGGCACGGGCCTCAGATTACCGTGACGATCGGTTGACATTTGACAGACGCCGGAAGTGATGTCATAATGACGTCATGGAGACTTCACGATTCGTCGACGGGCTGCGAGCCGACCTTGCCGCAGCCGCCGCGCTCGGAGATCAGGCGATCGTCGAGGCGGCGGACCGGCTCTCACGCGCCGTCGAGTCCTCGGTGCGCGTGCACCTCCTCGACGCCCTGCAAGAGGCGGCGATGGAGCTCACGGCCCAGCTCCCGAACGGGCGGATCGATGTCCGCCTGAGCGGGCGCGACGTCGAGATGGCGTTCGTCGGCGATGAGCCGGCGGCACCGTCCGGCGACGACGACACCTCCGCCCGGGTGACGCTCCGGCTCTCGGAGCGCCTGAAGAGCCAGGCCGAGGCGGCCGCGGGGCGCGATGGCGTCTCGCTCAACACATGGCTCGTGCGCACGGTCTCGGCCGGGGTCGGCCGGCGCACGGTGGGTAACCGCCTCCGCGGCTACTCCGGATGACCAAGGGGGTCCCGAGATGACGACCAACACCAACCTGCGCCTGCCGGCCGCCGAGCTGGCAAAGCTCGAGCCGGCCCGCTCGCGGGGCATCGCCTACGCGGAGCCCCCGACCGAGCCCGTCCCCGCGCCGCGCCGACTGCGCCGCGCCGTCCGATACGTCGTCGGGTACTCCCGCGCGTAGAGAGAGGAGCGCCATGTCGATCACCACACACGAGACTCCCGGCCCGCTCGACCTCGACATCCGCGTCCAGGCCGGCCGCGTCGACATCGAGACGGCCGACACCGCCGAGACCACGGTCGAGATCGAGGCCCTGAGCGGCGGCGACGCCGGCCAGGCCGCCGTCGAGAGCGCGCGCCAGGAGCTGCGCCCCGTCGGCGACGGGTACCGGCTCGCCATCGAGATTCCCAAGCGCCCTCGCCTCTTCGGCTGGAACGAGCCCGAGGTGCTCGTGCGCGTCCTGTGCCCGCACGGCTCGGCGGTCGTCGCCAAGACCGCGTCGGCCGACCTCGAGCTGCGCGGCCGCGCGGGCGACTTCTCGACGAAGACCGCGTCGGGCGACGTCACGGTCGAGGCCGCCGACGGCGACGTCGACATCAAGACCGCGTCGGGCGATGTCGCGATCGGTGCAGTCGTGGGGCGTGCGGGCGTGAACACGATGTCGGGCGACATCGTGATCGACGAGGCGTGCGCGTCGGTCTCGGCGCACACGATGTCGGGCGACCTGCGGATCGAGCGGCTGGCAACCGGCACGGCCGAGATGCGAACGATGTCGGGTGACATCGTCGCCTCGGTGCGGGCGGGGGCGACGCTCTGGATCGACGCCAGCTCGATGTCGGGCGAGGTTTCGTCCGACCTGCCCGTGTCGGACTCGGCGCCGTCGGGCGGCGGCACCGACATCGAGCTCCGCGCGAGCTCGATGAGCGGCGACATCGACCTGCGCCGCGCCGAGGAGGCGCGCGCGACGGGTGCCTGAACCGGCTCCGCTCCGGCGGAACCGCGACTTCCAGCTCCTGTGGATCGGCCAGGCCGCCTCGGCGCTCGGCTCACGGGCGTCGGCGGTCGCCTATCCGCTCCTGGTGCTCGTGCTCACCGGGTCGCCCGCGCAGGCCGGGCTGGTCGGGTTCGCCGCGACGATCCCGTACCTGCTCGTCCAGCTGCCGGCGGGCGTCCTGGTCGACCGCGTCGACCGGCGCCGGGCGATGATCGGCTGCGACATCGGCCGCCTGCTGGCCCTCGCAGCGCTTGCGGCCGCGGTCGCCGCCGACCACGCCCCGACGATCTTCATCGCCGCGGTCGCGCTCGTCGAGGGATGCCTCACAGTCGTCTTCAACCTCGCCGAGCTCTCGGCCGTCCAGCTGCTCGTCCCATCCGTCCAGCTCGAGTCGGCGCTGTCGCAGAACGAGGCCCGGGTGCGCGGCGCCGGGCTCGTCGGACAGCCGCTCGGCGGCGCGCTCTTCGGCCTCGGACGCGCTGTCCCGTTCGCTTTCGACGCAGCGTCGTACGTCGTGTCGCTCGTGACGCTGGCCGCGATTCGGCGTCCGCTGTTCGCCGCTGATGCAGGGGAGCGCCGGCACCCTGGGGTGGAGATGGCCGAGGGCCTGCGCTGGCTCTGGAGTCAGCCGTTCATGCGCGCGACCACGTTGCTCGTGGCGGGCTCGAACGGGCTGTTCCAGGCCGTGACCCTGGCGGTCATCGTGGTCGCGCGGTCGCACGGCTCGTCGCCGGCGGTCATCGGGCTCATCCTGGCGGGCTTCGGCGCAGGGGGCCTCGCCGGCGCGGCGGCCGCGGCGTGGGTCTCGGCGCGCATCCCGGCCGGCGTCGTCGTGATCGGCGCCAACTGGGTCTGGGCGATCCTGCTTCCGGTCATCGCGCTCGTCCCGAGCTCGATCGCGATCGCCGCCGCCGGTGCCGGCATGGCCTTCGTCGGTCCGATCTGGAACGTCGTCCTCGGGAGCCTCGAGATGCGGCTGACGCCGCCCGCCATGCTGGGACGCGTGCAAGCCGTCCAGATGACCGCAGCGTTCGGGGCGATCCCACTCGGCTCGCTGGTGGGTGGGTTGCTCCTCGACCGCCTCGGCCCGGACGACACGGTCTGGGTGCTCGCCGCGGGCATGCTTGTGGTCGCGGTTCTGGCGACGCTCACGCCGTCTGTGCGCCGGCCTCCGGTCAGTGTGCCAGCGGCAGCGTCACCGTGAAGGTCGAGCCCTCGCCGGGCGCGCTCTCTGCGGCGATCCTCCCGCCGTGCTCGTCGACGAGCTTCTGCGCGATCGCGAGGCCCAGGCCGGCCCCGCCGGAGTCGCGGTTGCGGGCCTCGTCGGCGCGGTAGAAGCGCTCGAACACCTGGCCGAGCGCCTCGGGCGGGATCCCGATCCCGGTGTCGGTCACGGCGACGACCGCCGAGCCGTCGCGGCCCGTCACGTCCACCTCGACATGGCCGCCGGATCCTGTGTAGCGCAGGGCGTTGTCGACGAGGATCACGACGAGCTGGCGCAGCTGCTCGCGGCTTCCCCGGATGCGCAGCTCGGGCGTCGCCGAGATGTCGAGCGTGATGCCCCGCTCGCTCGCGAGCGAGCGCATCGAGGCGGCGGAGCCCTCGACGACCGCTCCCAGATCGAGCTCGTCGTAGGCGACCGCTCCGTTGGTGTCGCCGCGGGCGACCGCGAGCAGGGAGTCGACGAGCGACGAGAGCCGGTCGGTCTCCGACACGATCTCGGACGCCTCCTCGCTGGCCGGCTCGCGCTCCTGCAGGAACTCGGCGTTCGCGCGGATCACGGCCAGGGGCGTCCGCAGCTCGTGGCTTGCGTCCGCGACGAAGACGTTCTGGCGCTCGAACGCCTCCTGGACGGGCGTCAGCGCCTTCCCCGCCAGGAACCAGCCGCCGATCGTCGCGACGACGACGGCGGCGCCCCCGCCGAGGAGCAGCACGACGAGGAGGTGATCGAGTGCCTCCTGCTCAGGCTCGAGTGACCGGGCCACCTGGAGCACGAGCGTCGGCCGGATCCGCTCCGAGAGCACGCGCAGCTGCCCGCCAGGGGCCGACACTGTCCGCATATCCGACCCGTTGACCAGCGCGGCCTGGGCGGACGGCTGGTTGATCACGTGTTGGCCGGTCTGGCCCGTCGCGTCGGTGAGCGAGATCCGGTACGCCGAAGGGGCCGCATCCGACAGGGCGATGATGTACGGGAAGCCCTGGGTGCTGTACCCCGCGAGCACGCGCGCGGCCTGAACGTGCAGGCCGTGGTTCACGTTCGAGTAGAGCTGGTGGCGCTCGACGAGGTAGACCGCGGTCCCGAGCAGCGCGATGAACGCCGCGAGGACGCCGGCGTACCACGCGGTCAGGCGGATCCGTGCCTTGCTGAACATGTGCCGGCTATTCCTGCCGGCGGAAGGCGTAGCCGAGGCCGCGCACGGTGCGGATCGGGTCCTCGGTCAGGCCGGCTGCCCGGAGCTTTCGCCGCACGTAGTGGACGTAGATGTCGACCACGTTCGAGGTGGGCTCGGGGCCGTCGCCCCAGACGTGCTCGCGGAGCTGGTCGCGCGACAGGACCACTCCGGCGTTCTGCATCAGGTGCTCGAGGAGCGCCAGCTCGGTTCCGGTCATCTCGACGGCGGCGCCGTTCACCCTGAGCTCGCGGGCGGCCGGATCGAGTGCGAGGGCGCCGGATTCGAGCACCTCGGCGTCACTCGAGTGGCCGCGCCGGCCGAGCGCGCGCAGGCGGGCCTGAAGCTCGGCCAGCGAGAACGGCTTCGGGAGGTAGTCGTCGGCGCCGGCGTCGAGCCCGTTGATGCGATCCGCCACGGCTCCCCGGGCGGTCAGCATGATGATCGGGACGCGGTTTCCGTCCTCTCGAAGCATGCGGCAGACGTCCATGCCGCTGACCTTCGGGAGCTGGATGTCGAGCACGACGGCGTCGTGCTTTCGCTGCCGGCCGAGATCGAGTCCCTCCTGGCCGTCGGTGGCAACCTCAACAGTGTGGCCGCCCGACTCGAGCGATTTCTTGACGATCCGCGCGAGGGGAGCGTCGTCCTCTACCACAAGGATGTTCATGTGCAGAGCGTAGCGAGTTGCGATTGGCGCTCAGTTACGGTCCGCGAGCGCGTCCGCGATGCCTGCGACGAACGCGCGGAGCGCCTCGGGGCCGCCCTCCTCGGCAACCTCGATGGCTCGCGAGCCGATGACGACGCCGTCGGCGCCCGCGGCGAGCATTGCGCGGGCGTGGGCCGGGGTCGAGATGCCGAACCCGACGAGGAGCGGGAGGGAGGTGCGCGGCCGCACCCGCTCGATCAGGCCGGCGACCCGGTCGGGGGCACGCTCGCGGGCGCCCGTCGTGCCCGCCACCGACACGAGGTAGACGAAGCCGCCTGCGCGCGCGCACGCGAGATCGATCCGCTCGTCGGTCGACGTGGGCGCGAGCAGCGGGACGAGGTCGAGCCCGTGCACCGCGCACGCGGCCGCGAGCTCGCCGGCCTCATCCGCGGGCACGTCGGGCACGATCAGGCCCTTCGCGCCTGCAGCCGCGGCGTCGGCGCAGAAGCGGCGCTCGCCGTACGCCATGACCGGGCTGGCGTAGGTCATCGGGACGAGCGGCACCGTGACCCGCGTGCGGAGCTCGGCGATGAGCTCGAGGGCCCGCGCAGTCGTCATCCCGTTTGCGAGCGCGCGCTGGCCGGCGCGCTGGATCGTCGGCCCGTCCGCCAGCGGATCCGAGAAGGGGATGCCGATCTCGAAGAGGCCGGCGCCTCCGAGGACGGCCGCCTCGACGAGCGGGACGAGGTCGGCGTCGGCCATCAGGTAGATCGAGACGACCGGCGTCGCGAGCTTCACCGCTCGATCGCCTCTACGGCGTCGACGTCCTTGTCGCCGCGGCCTGAGAGCCCGACCAGCCAGACCTCGCCGCCCTTCGCCTGGCGGAGCGCGAGCGCGAGGGCGTGGGCCGACTCGAGCGCAGGGATGATCCCCTCTCTGACGCACGTCAGATGGAACGCCGCGAGCGCCTCGGCATCGGTGACGGGCTCGTACGTGGCCCGGCCGGCGTCCTTCAGGTAGGAGTGCTCGGGGCCGACGCCCGGGTAGTCGAGGCCCGCCGAGATGGAGTGGGACTCGAGCACCTGGCCGTCGGCGTCGGCCAGCACGTAGGAGCGCGAGCCGTGCAGCACCGAGACGCGCCCGTGCGAGAGCGTCGCCGCGTCGCCGTGCTCGTCGCCGCCGGCCTCGGCGCCCCAGAGCGCGACCCCGGCGTCGTCGAGGAAGGGGTGGAAGAGCCCGATGGCGTTGGATCCGCCGCCGACGCAGGCGCAGACGGCGTCGGGCAGCCGGCCCTCGCGCTCCACGATCTGCTCGCGCGCCTCGCGGCCGATCACCGACTGGAGGTCGCGGACGAGCATCGGGTAGGGGTGAGGCCCGGCGGCCGACCCGATCAGGTAGTGGGTCGTCTCGACGTTGGTGATCCAGTCGCGGATCGCCTCGTTCATCGCGTCCTTCAGGGTCGCCGAGCCCGCGGTCACGGGGATCAGCTCCGCGCCGAGCATCCGCATCCGCACGACGTTGGGGTGCTGGCGGCGGATGTCCTCCTCGCCCATGTAGACGTGGCACTCGAGGCCGAACCGCGCGCACACGGTCGCGGCGGCGACCCCGTGCTGGCCGGCGCCGGTCTCGGCGACGATGCGCCGCTTCCCGAGCCGGACGGCGAGGAGGGCCTGGCCGACCGCGTTGTTGATCTTGTGCGCGCCGGTGTGGTTCAGGTCCTCGCGCTTCAGCCAGATGCGCGCGCCCGACTCCTCGCCGAGCCGCTCGGCAAGGTAGAGCGGGGAGGGCCGGCCGACGTAGTCGCGATTGAGCTCGTCGAGGTCCTCCAGGAAGACCGGGTCGGAGCGGGCCGCCTCGTAGCCTGCGGCCAGCTCGTCGAGCGCGCCCATCACGGTCTCGGGGACGAACCTGCCGCCGAAGTCGCCGAACCGCCCGCGGCTGTCGGGCATCGCGGTCATGCGGCGTCCCTGGCGTTTCGGATGAACGCGCGGATGAGGTCGTGGTCCTTCACGCCGGGCGCGGTCTCGACGCCGCGGGCCGTGTCGACGGCCCACGGCGCGGCGGCGCGGACGGCGTCGGCGACGTTCTGGGGGTCGAGGCTGCCGGCCAAGATCACCGGCTGGCGCACCTCGGCCGCACGCGCCCAGTGGGCGCGGAGCTCATCGCCGTCGGGGCGCGAACCGAACGGCAGGTCGAGCAGGATGGGCACGCCGTCCGGCACGTCCGGCGCGCCGTCCCGGCTGGCGACGATCACGTCACGAAACTCGTCCGGCATGTCATAGGTCTGCACAAGATCGAACCCGTCGAGATGTGCCGTACCTGGACCCAGCCCGCCCGTCGTTACAGCAACGGTGCGAACTCGTGACGGGACGCGGGCCGCGAGGGCGCGGGCGCGGTCCGGCTCCAGGTAGCGCGGCGTGCCCTCGACCAGGATGAAGCCGACCAGGTCGGCGCCCGCCTCGACCGCCGCGTCGACATCCTCCGGGCGCATGAGGCCGCAGATCTTGACCAGCGTCACCGCGGCACCCCCGTGAGCTCGGCGAGGAGCTCGGGGCGGCGCATGAGCGACGTCCCGACGAGCACGGCGTCGGCGCCCGCCTCGCGGGCGGCCTCGACGTCGGCCCGCGCCGCGATCCCCGACTCGGCGACCCGCGTGACCGACCGGGGCAGCGTCCCCAGCAGCTCGAGCTGGCGGTCGCGATCGATCTCGAGCGACTCCAGGTCGCGTGCGTTCACCCCGACGATGGCGGCGTCGAGCTCGAGCGCCCGCTCGACCTCCTCGGCCGTGTGGGCCTCGACCAGCGCGTCCATCCCGAGTAGCTCCGCCGTCCGGAGGAGACGCGCCGCCTCGCCGTCGGAGACGAGCGCGAGCAGGACGAGGATGGCGTCGGCCCCGGCCGTCCGCTGGGCCGCGACCTGCTCGGGGAAGACCGTGAACTCCTTCGCCAGCGCCGGCAGGCCGGCCGCGGCGCGGGCCTGGCGCAGGTCGGCCAGGCTCCCGCCGAAGTCGCGCTCCGCCACCAGCACCGACATCGCCGCGGCCCCGCCGTCGGCGTACCGCCGGGCCGTCGCCGAGACGTCGGCGTCGGGCGCGATCCCGCCTTCAGACGGCGACGAGCGCTTGATCTCTGCGATCACGGCGATGTCCGAGCCAGCCCGGAGGGCGTCGCCGAACCCGCGCGCGGGCTCGGGAGCGTCGCGGCGAACGTCGCCCGAGAGGCGGGAGAGATACCCGCTCACGCCGCCGGCCCTCTCGCCCGGGTGAACGCGATCAGCTCGTCGAGCTTGGCCTGGGCCGCGCCCGAGTCGATCGTCTCGACGGCTCGGTCGATCCCCGCCTCCCAGTCGTCGACGACGCCGCCGACCAGGAGCGCGGCCGCGGCGTTCAGGATCACCGCGTCGCGCCGCGGCCCGCGCTCGCCGTCGAAGACCGTGAGGATGACCGCAGCGTTCTGGGCCGGGTCGCCGCCGCAGCGCAGGTCGTCGGGCGACCCCGGCACCGGCCCGGTCGAGAGCGGCGCCGGATCGAGCGTCGATGTCGTGACGGCGCCGTCTTGCACCTCGGCCATCAGGTTCTCGCCGGTGGGCGTCAGCTCGTCGAGCCCGCCGGCGCCGTGCACGACGAGGGCGTGCTCCGTCCCGAGCTTCGAGAGCACCTGCGCGATCGGCACCACCAGCGCCTCGGAGTAGACGCCGACGACCTGCCGGCGGGCGCCGGCCGGGTTCGTGAGCGGCCCGAGCAGATTGAAGACGCTGCGGATGCCCAGCTCGCGCCTGATCGGGCCGGCGTGTCGCATCGCCGGGTGATGGGCCTGGGCGAAGAGGAACCCGAAGCCGACCTCGTCGATGCAGGCGGCGACGTCGTCTGGAGCGAGGTCGATCCGCACGCCCAGCGCCTCGAGCACGTCGGCCGACCCGCATCGTGACGACACAGCCCGGTTCCCGTGCTTGGCGATGATCGCGCCGGCGGCCGCAGCGACAAGCGCGGCCGACGTCGAGATGTTGAACGTGTCGGAGCCGTCGCCGCCGGTGCCGCACGTGTCGACCAGGTCGGAGTGCGTGGGCGTCGCGGGCGTCACGTGGGCGCGCATGGCGCGGGCGCACCCGGCGATCTCGTCGGGCGTCTCGCCCTTCATCCTGAGCGCGACCAGGAACGCCGCGATCTGGGCCGGCGACGCGTCACCGGACATGACCTGCATCATCGCCACGTGCGCCTCCTCGCCGGAGAGGTCGTGCCCCTCGACGAGCTGCTTGATCGCGCTCGTGATCACCGGCCGGCCTCCATGGCGAGGAAGTTCTCGATCAGGCGCCGCCCGTGCGGCGTCAGCACCGACTCGGGGTGGAACTGTACGCCGTGCGTGGGGTCGGTCCGGTGGCGGACGCCCATCACCTCGCCGTCGGGCGTGTGCGCCGTCACGACCAGCTGGTCGGGGATGGGCGCGAGCGCCGCCAGCGAGTGGTAGCGGCCGGCCTCGAACGGGCTCGGCAGGCCGTCGTAGAGCGCCGAGCCGTCGTGCGTCACCTCGTCGGGCTTGCCGTGGACGATGCGCGCGGCCCGGTCGACCCGGCCGCCGTAGAGCTCGCAGATGACCTGGTGCCCGAGGCAGACGCCGAGCACGGGGATGTGGCCGGCCATCCGCCTGACGACCTCCTCCGAGACTCCGGCCTCGCGCGGCGTCCCGGGGCCGGGGGAGACGACCACGTGGCTGGGCGACCACGCCTCGGCGTCGTCCGCCGTTAAAGCGTCGTTTCGCTCGACCCGCACCTCGGCTCCGGCCGTCGCGATGTAGTCGACCAGGTTGTAGGTGAACGAGTCGTAGTTGTCGATCACGAGCACCCGCGCGCTCATCGCCCGTACACCCCCGACTCGGCCCGGTCGATGGCGGCGCCCAGCGCGGCCACCTTGTTCATCGCCTCGCGGTACTCGTCGTCGGGATCGGAGTCCGACACGATGCCGCCGCCCGACTGGATGTACGCGACTCCGTCGCGCAGGACGACCGTGCGGATCGCGATGCACGTGTCCATGTCGCCGCCGAACCCGAGCCAGCCGACGGCGCCGGCATAGGCGCCCCGGCGGCGGCCCTCGAGCTCGGAGATGATCTGCATCGCCCGCACCTTGGGCGCGCCCGACACCGTCCCCGCCGGGAATGTCGCCCGCAGGAGCGCCGGGGCGTCGCGGCCGTCGGCGATCTGCCCGAAGACCCGCGAGACCAGGTGCATCACGTGCGAGTAGCGCTCGACGTCCATGAACCGCTCGACGCGCACGGATCCGGGCTCGCAGACCCGGCCCAGGTCGTTTCGCGCCAGGTCGACGAGCATCGTGTGCTCGGCGCGGTCCTTCTCGCTCTCGAGCAGCTCGGCCGCCAGCGCGTCGTCCTCGGCGGGCGTGCCACCCCGCGGCCGCGTCCCGGCGATAGGCCGCAGCTCGCACGTGCCGTCGAGCCCCAGACGAACGTGCGTCTCGGGCGACGACCCGATCAGGTGGTAGCCCTCCATGTCGAGCAGGAACATGTACGGCGAGGGATTGACCGCTCGGAGTGCCCTGTAGATGGCCGCGGGCGACGCGCCGGTCCGGCGGCGGACGCGCTGCGAGGGGACGACCTGATAGGCGTCGCCCGCGGCGATGTGCTCCTTGACCCGCTCGACGGCATCGATGTAGCCGGCCTCGGTCATCTCGGCCTCGGCCGAGCCCGGCTCGAGCGGCTCGGCCACCGGCACGCCGAGCGGTCCGCCGAGCGCGTCGATCGCCCGGTCGACGGCCGTGCGTTCGCCGGTGACCGTCATCGTGCGGCGGACGTGATCGAAGGCGACGACCGTTTCTGCCAGCAGGAACCGCATCGTCGGCAGGCCCGCGTCGGCGCCGTTGGCCGCCGGAAGCGGCACCGGCTCGAGCTCCGACACCCAGTCGTAGCTCAGGAAGCCGACCGCGCCCCCGGCGAAGGGCGGCGCCCCCGCTGCGGGGCCGGGCTGGGCCGCGGCGAAGGCGGCCGCCTCCTCGAGCGTGTCGACCGCCGGGAGGCCGGCGGCGAGGAACGAGTAGCGGCCGACCTGCTCGCCCCGCTCGACGGACTCGAGCAGGAACGCCGGGGCGCCCAGCGCCTCGCGCAGGCGCAGGTAGGCGCCGACCGGGGTGATCAGGTCGGCGGGAAGCTCGCGGGTGTGGCGTTCGGTCGTCATTCCATGAAAAAAGCCCCTCGCCCGTGGGGCGGAGAGGCCTGTGCGAAGCGCGGATGCCGTGGCGGAGCTAGCGGGCCGCACCTCGCTCGCGTCGCCACCACCACTGTCCGAAGGTCGTCTGCACGGGCTTGACTATGCTGCATCGCTGCCCATGAGTCAAGCACGAACCGTCATTCTGAGCGCCGCCCGAACGCC
>JBOHBE010000115.1:0-3241 GCA_050698235.1 Gaiellales bacterium | reverse complement strand
TCCTCGATCAGCACGTCGCCCGACTCGCAGTGCTTGCCGGCGACGGCGTAGACCGCGTCGCGCTCATCGGCAGCGCGGTCTGCAATCCACGCCTGGTAGCGCGCGCCGTAGAGCACCGGGCGGGGGTTGTCGGACATCCCGCCGTCGACGGCCACGTACGTGATACCGCCTGCGGTCTCCTTCACCGCGCCGACCGTGTACAGCGTCACGCCACAGGTGCCGACGACCGAGCGGCCCGGCTCGAGCACAAGCTCCGGCAGCGGGTCGAACCGCTCGGCGACGGCCGCGACCGTCGCCTCGACGGCGGTCCGGATCTCCGGTGCCTGGTCATCGTCGGTGTAGGCGATGGCGAGGCCGCCGCCGATGTCGAGCACCGGCAGCTCGGCGATCCCCGGGAACCGGGCGAGCCAGTCGATCGCCTCGACATACGTGCCAAGGTCGCGGATCTGGGAGCCGAGGTGCACGTGCAGCCCGTCGAGGCGCAGGTGCGGGCAGCGGGAGACGCGCTCGATCGCGCTGGTGACCTCGCCGGGGGCCATCCCGAACTTCGACGACGCGTGCCCCGTTCGGATCTTGGCGTGCGTCGCTGCATCGATGCCCGGTGTCACGCGAAGCAGGATCGGCTGGATGCGGCCGAGCTCCGCCGCGATCCGCTCGACCTGGTCGAGCTCCTCCAGATGATCGACGACCAGGAGCCCCGCCCCGGCGGCGACCGCGGCGCGGACATCGGCGTCGGACTTGTTGTTGCCGTGGACGACGAGCAGCTCTCCAGGGGCGCCGGCCGCGAGCGCGTGGGCGAGCTCGCCCTCCGAGGCCACGTCCATCCCCATGCCCTCCTCGAGCAGGATCCGCAGGAGGCCCACGGTCGGGTTCGCCTTGCACCCGTAGGCTGCCCGCGCGCCGCCGGGGTAGCCGGCAAGCGCATCGCGGTAGGCCCGTGCCCGGGCTCGCAGCGTCGCCTCGTCATAGACGTAGAGCGGCGTCCCGTGGGCGTGCGCGAGCTCGGAGAGCGCAACGCCGCCGACGAACAGCCGCCCCGCCTCGACGACGGCCGTGTCGGGCAGCACTGACATCGGCACAGGCTACTCGTGAGTATCCTCAGCGCCCGTGGCCAACCGCATGCTCGTGGTCGGATGGGACGGAGCGGACTGGGACATCCTGGATCCGCTGCTCGCCGCTGGCGAGCTCCCGCACCTCGCTGCGCTGATCGAGCGCGGCCGGCGCGGCGTTTCGCGGTCGTGCACGCCGTCGCACTCGTGGGCCGCATGGCCGACGTTCCTGACGGGGCGCGATCCGGCGGGACACGGCGTCTTCGACATCCTCGAGCACCAGCCGGGAGCGAGCCGGCGGATGCCCGTCTCGTCTCGGTCGATCCTCGCGCCGACCTGGCCGGAGCGGCTCTCGACCGCCGGCCGCCGGGTGGTGATCGCGAACATCCCGCTGACCTATCCGCCGCCCGACGTGAACGGCGTTGCGATCGCGGGCGGCGTGATCCCCGGGGGCGCGACGTTCAGCCACCCGGCCGAGATCGGGCCGAGCCTGAGCTGGCCGATCAACGGCGGCTCGTGGACGACCTTCCGCGGCCGCCCTCTTGACCTGGTCGCCGACGTCGAGCGCATAAGCGCGGCCCGCGCCGAGGCGATGCGGCAGCTCCTCGACACGGAGGAGTGGGACGCCGCGTGCCTCGTCTTCGTCTCGCCCGACCGCATACAGCACTGCCTGCTCGAGTACGTCCACCCTGGCCATCCGCGGCACGCTGAGGCGGCGGCCTCGCCGGTCGCCGATCGCGTACGCGGCGTCTACCGCATGCTCGACCGCGAGCTGGGGACGCTGATCGAGCGCACCGACGACGAGGACACCGTCGTCCTCATGTCCGACCACGGCCACCAGCCGTGCACCCGCGCGCTCAACATGAACCGCGTGCTCGAGCATCTCGGCCACCTCCAGCTGGGCCGCGGCTCGGGGCTCGTCGGCCTGCTCGCGTGGGGCCGGCTGCGCTCGATCGCGCGGGTCGCCTACGACAAGCTCGGGCTGCACGGCCGCGTCGCCGTCCCGACGCAGCCCGTCGACTGGGCGGGGACTGTGGCCTATACGAGCGTCGTCTCGACCGGCGAGGGCGTCTCGATCGCGCTGAGCGGACGAGAGCCCGACGGCCGCGTCGCCCCCGAGGACTACGAGCGCGTCCGCGACGAGGTGGCCGCATCGCTGCTCGCGTTCACCGATCCCGACACCGGCACCCACCCGATCCAGGCCGTGCGGCGCAAGGAGGACGTGCTCGACGGGCCGTACCTCGACCGGGCGCCCGACCTCCTGCTCGAGGCCGCCCCGCTCTACTCGCTGACGCACGCCCGCCGGATGGTCGAGGAGGCGGACTGGCTGAGCGGCGACCACCGCCCGGAGGGGATCTACGTCGCTGCAGGCCCGGGAGCGGCAGCCGCTGACGGCTCGGAGATCTCGCTCGCCGACTTCGCCGGCATGATCGAGGCCGCGGCGAGGCTCGAGGGCACGGCGGACGACGCCCCGGCCGAGGCGGCCGCCGGCGTCTTCACCGCTGACGAGGAGCGCGAGGTCGAGGAGCGGCTGCGCGGCCTCGGCTATCTCGAGTGACGCCCGCCGAGCCGCTCGCGACACTATGCACGTGAGCGACGAGCGCGTCCTCCTGCGCGGCACGGCTGCCAACGTCGTCGGCCTCCTCGCCGGGGTCGCCGCGGCGTTCGGCGTGCAGGTGCTCCTGGGGCGCACGCTGCCGGCCGGCGGCCTGGCGCTCGTCACGATCGCCGTGCAGGTGGCGTTCGTGGCCTCGGCCGGCTCCAGGTTCGGGATGGACGTCGCGGCGGTGCGGCTGGTCGCAATCGCCGAGGGCGCCGGCGACCCGGGGACGCTCCGGAGCCTCGTCGACCGCTGTGCGGGCGTCGCCGCGGTCGCCTCGATCGTCGTAGCGGGCCTGATCGCGGCCGCGGCGCCGCTGACCGGCGACAAGGCCACTGCGATCGCGATCGGCGCCGCCGGGCTCCCGTTCATCGCCGTCGCGAACGTCTACCTCGGAGCGACTCGCGGCCTCAAGCGGATGGGCCCGACGCTGGCCGTGTTCTGGATCGGGCAGCCGGTGCTGTGGATCGTTCTGGCGGGCGGCGCCATCGCAGCCGGAGGCGAGACCAACGCGGCGGTCGCGGCGTACGGCGCCTCGTGGGTCGTCGCCACGTTCGCGGCCCGGGCGATGTGGCGCGCGGTCGCCGCCGGG
>JBOHBE010000114.1:0-2133 GCA_050698235.1 Gaiellales bacterium | reverse complement strand
GTGCTGCGAGGCGGTGTGGAAGACGGTCGTGAAGTTGGTCGTGCCCAGGTCGCGCACCATGAAGAAGATCGCGATCGCGATGCCGACGTCGCCGACGGCGTTCATCACGAACGCCTTCTTGGCCGCGGCGACGGCGCTCGGGCGGTCCCACCAGAAGCCGATCAGGAGGTACGACGAGAGGCCGACGAGACCCCAGCCGGCGAGGAGCAGCGCGAAGTTCGCCGACATGACCAGGAGCAACATCGAGAAGAGGAACAGGTTCAGGTAGATGAAGAACCGCCGCTCCTTCTGGTCGCCGTACATGTAGCCGATCGAGTAGGCGACGATCAGCGTCCCGACGCCCGAGACGATCAGCATCTCGAGGATCGAGAGCGGGTCGACCAGGATGTCGAACGGGATGCGGAAGCTGCCCGAGGTGGCCCACGTGTAGAGCGTGAAGACGTGCTCGCGGGCGCTGTGGTGGTGGTACTTGGGCTCGTGGTGCAGCTTGTAGCCCGCGGCGAGGGCCGCGGCGAAGCTGACCAGCGAGAAGCCGGTGCCGCTCCAGGCTGCGACCTGGCGCGAGATCCGCGAGCCGGCCAGCGTCAGAATCGCGACGCCGGCGAGCGGCGCGAAGAGGCAGATCCAGCTCAGGACCTCGAGCGTGCTCATCAGTTCCTGAGCCCCGTGAGCAAGTCGACGTCGAGGTCGGCGCGCCGCCGCGCCATGGCGACGACGAGGCCGAGGCCGACGACGACTTCGGATGCGGCGACCGCCATGACGACGAGCGCGAAGACCTGCCCGGCGGGGTCGCCCCAGTAGCGGCCGAACGAGATCAGCGCGAGGTTCGACGAGTTCAGCATGATCTCGACCGACAGCAGAAGGATGATCGGGCTGCGCCGGGTGAAGACGCCGTAGAGGCCGATGCCGAAGAGGACTGCCGAGACCCCGAGGAACCAGGCGACGCCGACGTGCATCAGTCGCCGTCCCCCTGCTCAGGCGCGCTGCCCGACCGGACGACGTCGAACCGCGTCTCCGCGTCGACGGCCTGGGCCTGGAGGCTCGGCGTCGGCTCGGGCCGTTCCACCTCGAACACGCCGACGGCTCCACCCTCACGCGGTGCCGGGCGCCGGGCGGCCAGCGTCACGCCGCCGACGGCCGCGATCAGGAGCAGCACCGATGTCGCCTCGAACGTGAGCACGTAGCGGCCGAGGAAGCTGCCCGCGATCGCCTGCGGTGCGCCGAAGAGGTCGCTGACCCGGGCGCCGTCGCCGAACGCCTGCTGGTCGACGGCGAATCCGATCTCGGCCACGATGGCGACCGCGGCGGCCAGCGCGGCGGCCGTCTGCCACCAGGGGCGGGATCGAACGGGCTCGTTCGCGCGACCGCCCAGGTAGGCGATCACGAAGAGGAACATGATCATGACGGCGCCGGCGTAGACGATCACCTGCGCGGCGGCGACGAAATCGGACTGGAGCAACAGATACAGCGCGGCCAGCGCGACCAGGTTCCCGATCAGCGACAGCGCCGAGTGGAACGGGTTGCTCGAGAGGACGACGCCGAGCGCCGACACGATCGCGAGCGCCGATGCGACGACGAAGACGACGTCGTATGTCATCCAGCCGTCCCGGGCTCCACGACGTCGAATGGGTCGGAAGGGGCGACGGGAGTCGTCCGGCTCGGGTGCATCGGCTCGAGCAGCATCTCCTTGGTGTAGACCATCGCCTCGCGGCTCATCTCGGCGAGCTCGTAGTCGTGCCCGAGAGTTATCGCGTCGAACGGGCACGCCAGCTCGCAGTAGCCGCAGAAGATGCAGCGGCTCATGTTGATCTCGTAGATGCGCGCGTAGCGCTCGCCCGGCGAGTAGCGCTCCTCGTCGGTGTTCTCGTCGGCGACCACCCGGATGCAGTCCGCCGGGCAGGCCGCCGCGCAGAGCGAGCAGCCGATGCACTTCTCGAGCCCGTTCTCGTGCCGGTGCAGGCGATGGCGGCCGCGGAAGCGCGGGTAAACCGGGCGCTTGTATTCCGGATACTGCTGCGTCACCGGCTTTCGGAACAGGTGCCGGAACGTGACGCCGAAGCCTTTGACCGAGTCGACGACGGCCATTAGTCAGCCCTCCCCATCACGCCCTCCACGCCACGATCGCTGACGTGA
>JBOHBE010000113.1:0-9489 GCA_050698235.1 Gaiellales bacterium | reverse complement strand
CTCCACGCGCGCACCGTGCGCCGCGCCGCCTAGCCGGCTACGTCTGCACCGCCCCCAGGCGCTCGACGACGACGACGACCGCGCCGGCGCCGTCGGTCGCCTCGATCGCGACGCTCTCCGGCTCGGGCGACCGCAGCCGGCCGAGCGCCTCGAGCGCGGCCCGGGCGGCGACGACCTCGGACGATTCGACCGTCACCGTGACCACGTCCGCTCCGATCCCGGCCTTGAGCTCGTCCGGCGTGCCCTCGGCGACGATGATCCCGCGGTCGACGATGGCGAGCCGCTCGCACAGGCGGTCGGCCTCCTCCAGATAGTGCGTCGTCAGGAAGAGCGAGACGCCGGACTCGCGCAGCCGGCCGAGCTCCGACCAGAGCGCCGCCCGCGAGGTGGGGTCGACGCCCGTCGTCGGCTCGTCGAGGAAGAGCAGCTTGGGCCGGTGGACGAGCCCGCACGCGAGATCGATCCGGCGCCGCATCCCGCCCGAGTAAGTCCGCACCAGCCGGTCGGCGGCGTCTTCGAGCTCGAACAGCTCCAGCAGCTCGTCGGCCCTCGAGCGCGACTCGGCCCGCGACAATCCATACAGCCGGCCCATGAGATGGAGGTGCTCGCGGCCGGTCGAGTACTTCGCGAGGCCCGCCTCCTGGAGCGCGAAGCCGATCCGGCGCCGCACCGCCGCGGGCTCGCGGGCGACGTCATGTCCGGCGACCGTCGCCGTGCCGGACGTCGGCGAGAGCAGCGTGCCGAGCATCCGCATTGTCGTGGTCTTGCCGGCTCCGTTCGGCCCGAGGAGCCCGAAGACCTCGCCCTCGGCGATCTCGAACGAGACACCGCACACCGCCTCGACACCGCCGGGGAACGTCTTACGAAGATCGTGACATTCCAGTATCGGCACGCGCGGCAGAGTAACGTCCCCGCTGACACAACGAGGAAGGTACGACACATGCGCGGAGGCATCGATCTCGGAGGGACGAAGATCCAGGCGGTCGTCGTGGACGGCCGCTCCAAGGTACTCGGCGAGCACCGCATTCCGACACCCAAGGGCGCGGGCGAGAAGGGCGTCATCCAGGCGCTCGCCGAGGCGATCACGGCAGCATCGAAGGCCGCCGGTGTGGAGCCGTCCGCGCTCGACGGCGTCGGCGTCGGGTCGCCGGGCACGGTCGACGCCGAGGCGGGAACCGTCGCGAGCGCACGCAACGTGATCTCGGACTGGGAGGCGCCCGTGCCGGTCGCCGCGAGCCTCGGGAAGGAACTCGGGACGGCTGTCCATCTCGGCCACGACGTGCGCGTCGGGACGATGGCCGAGTTCCGGCTGGGCGCCGGCAAGCCGTACAAGTCGGTCCTCGGCGTCTTCTGGGGCACCGGCGTCGGCGGCGGCCTCGTCCTGAACGGCAGGGCATGGACCGGGCGCCACGCGGCCGGCGAGATCGGCCACATGGTGATCAAGCGCGGCGGCGCCCGCTGCCCGTGCGGCCGCCTGGGCTGCATGGAGGCCTACTCCGGCCGGCTGGCCATGGAGCGCGAGGCCCGCCGCCGGCACAAGGCCGGCCACAAGACCAAGCTCTTCGACATCATGCGCGACCGCGATCGCACGCAGCTCACGAGCGGCGTCTGGGCGCGCGCGCTCGACCGCGACGACGGCATGGCCAAGGATCTGATCGAGCGTGCCATCGAGGCGCTGGGGGCGGGCGTCGCCTCGGCCTGCAACCTCCTCGACGTCCAGGCGGTGATCATCGGCGGCGGGCTGGGGACGCGCCTCGGTGAGGAGTACGCGGTCCGGATCGAGAAGGCGATGCTCCCGCACCTCTTCGTCGACCACGACCCGCCGGGGGTCCACGTCGCCGCGCTCGGCGACCTGGGCGGCGCGATCGGCGCTGCCCTGCTCGTGCCCGCGGTCAGGGCGGGCAGTGCCGCTCGAGGAAGCTGACGACGCGCTCCATGCGGTCGATGCGGCGGTCGGGCCGCGCGGTCGCCATCATCACGTGGTGCTCCTCCGGGTAGAGCACGAACTCGACGTCGTGGCCGCGCTCGCGGAGCGCGACGAAGAGCTGCCAGTTGTCGTCGATCGGGCAGATCCGGTCGGCCTCGCCCTGGAGCATGAGCATCGGCGCGGTGATGCGGTGCGCCATCCTGAGCGGTGAGGCCTGCCACAGCGCGTCCTGGTGCGTCGCGAGCGGCCCGTAGCCGATGTCACGGTCGAACGACGATCCGAAGCACGACACGGCGTGGGCGGTCGACATCGACGCCACGCCGTTCTCCGACACGACGGCGCAGAACCGCTTCGGCTCGGCGCCCGCGAGCCAGTTGGCCGCCCATCCGCCGTAGGAGAGGCCCATGACCGCGATCCGCGTCGGGTCGGCCAGCCGCCGGCGAACGGCCCAGCGAACGGCCGTTACGAGATCGTCTGCGTCGGGCCCGCCCCAGTCGCCCTGGATCGCCTCGACCCAGGCGCGCCCGTAGCCGCACGACCCGCGGATGTTGGGAGCCAGGACGCGGTAGCCGCGCGAGACGAGCACCCACGTGTCGAGCTCGGGGGTCGGCGCGTGGGATCCGTACGGCCCGCCGTGCGGGGCGAGCACCATCGCCGTTCGCTCGCCGGCGCCGGGCGGCTCGAAGAGGAAGGCCGGGACGCCGCCGGCGTCGACTTCGCGCACGACCGGTGCGGAACTGCGCCGAAGCCACGATCCGCCGTGGCTCGTGAGCGACCGCAGCGTGCCGTCCTCGACGGCGCACACCTCAGGTGGGCTCTGGTCGCCGGTCGCCGTGACGATGATGCGGCCGGCGCCGACCGACAGCGCCGACACCGTCGTGTCGCCGGTCGTCACACGCTCGGGCTCGCCACGGAGCGGCGCGCGCCACACCTCGTCGCGGCCGAGGCGATTGATGATCGAGAGGACGTCGTCGCCGTCCCAGTGCAACGTCGGATCGATCGCGACCAGCCAATCGTGCAGGTCGGAGCCCCATCCGACGCATGTCGGGATGTCGAGATGGGCCGTCAGGCTGCGGACGCTCGAGCCCTCGCGCACCCAGAGGGTCGGCTCGGCGTAGTCCGGCGCGCCCGGGATGTCGGTGCCGACGAACGCGAGCTTGCGGCCGTCGGGCGACCACACCGGCTGCTCGGCGAAGCCGGGCAGCGCCACCAACTCCTTGGCCTTGCCGCCGCGCGCGGCGACCTCGTAGATGCGCGTCTTGGGGTGCAGGTCGGCGTCGGCCTCGAGGTTCGACGTAAAGGCGATCCGCTTCCCGGACGGGTGCCACGACGGCTGCGAGACTTCGAAGTCGCCCTTCGTCAGCTGGTGCGGCCTGGCGCCGGCGCGGGCCGGGACGAGGAACAGGTGCTCGCGCCTGTCGCGCGTGCCGCCGTCGTCCTGCCAGTCGGTCGTCCGGATGACGCGGGCGACGTGCTTCTTCGGGTCGCCCGTCCAGAACCGCACCTCCTCGCCCGGCGAGACGAACGCGATCGTGCGGCCGTCGGGCGACCAGAGCGGCGCGCCGACGGCGCCGTGGGGCGCCGCGCAGACGCGCTCGGCCTCGCCGCCGTCGGGGTCGATCAGGAAGAGCTCGGCCTCGGTCTCGTCGTCGGGCTTGCCGGTGCTGGCCCGGTCAGAGACGAAAGCGATCGTGCGTCCGTCGGGCGACCATGCCGGCGCCGAGTCGCTCCACTTTCCGTGCGTGAGCCGCCGCGGTCGCCCGCCGGTGGACGGAACGAGCCAGAGGTTCACCTGGTAGCGGTCGCCGGCCACGGTCCGCCGCGTGTACACGACGCGCTGCCCGTCCGGCGAGATCGCCGAGGCGCCGATGACGACCTGGCGGCGGATGACTTCGGATCCGAGGGGCGGCACGAGCGCGGACTATACGGGGTCGATACGGACGTGGAGCCGCGCGTGCGCCTCGCGGAGGGCCGCCTCGACCTCGTCGGGCGTCGCGCCGCGCGCGAACATGAATCCGAGGTAGCGGTCGCCTTCGGGGAGCGGCATGAGCCGTCCCCCGGCAGGGATCGTGATGCGGATGTCCGAGATGCCGGCCACGGCTCGAGCTTCGTCCTGCCCGGCGACCTCGCGCAGCGTGCCCGCGTGTGGAGTCGGGAGCATCATCACGCCCGCCGCCGCCTCCTCCCGCCGCAGCCGTCCCTCGAGCGGGAGGCCCAGCGCATGCCGCAGGATCACCTCCTCGAGGCGCACGCCGAGCCCGAACCGCAGCGTCCGGCCGCACAGGCCGCCGATCGAGCGGGCGGCGAGCTCGATCGTCCACATCCGGTGGCCGTCGAGCCGCACCTCGGCGTGCACGGGCCCCTCGCGCAGGCCCACGGCGGCGGCGGCCGATGCGACGAGGTCCTCGACGGCCGCCTGCACCGCCTCGGGCAGCCGGGAGGGCGTCACGTAGATCGTCTCCTCGAAGTAGGGGCCCTCGAGCGGGTCGGGCTTGTCGAAGACGGCGAGGGTCTCCATGCGACCGGCGCGGAGAAGCGCCTCGACGGCGACCTCGATGCCCGGTACGTACTCCTCGAGCAGGAGCGGCGCGACCGGGTCGTCGCCCGCTGCCGCGACGATCTTGCGGATCCGGCGCTCGCACGCCCGGGCGGACTCGGCGTCGTCGGCGCGGATGACGCCGCGACCCATCGCGAGCCCCGTCGGCTTGAGGACGGCCGGGAATCCGACGGCGGTCACGTCGCCGCCGGGCGGGAGCTCGGCGAATCGAGGCTGAGGGACGCCGGCGGCCGCGAGCGCCCGGCGGAGCGCGAGCTTGTCGCGCGCCCGGCCGGCCGCGTCGGGTGGGTTGGCCGGAAGCCCGAGCCTGGTTGCAGCGAGCGCGGCCGTAAGGACTCCTCCGTCGTCGGCCGCCACGACCGCGTCGAGTGGCAGGTCGCGCGCGAGCTCGACGATCGCCTCGGCGGCGCGTTCCGGCCGGCGCAGATCGATGCGGAGGGCGTCGCCGATCGTCTGACGGCGATCGGTCGCGACCACCACCTCGACGTCGAGCGCGGCGGCTGCGGCGAGGAAGTCCTCCGTGCGGTAGCCGGCCGTCGGCAGGATCAGAAGCGCGCGTCGCATCCCGGTACCCTACGGGTGTGGAGACGATCCTGACCGTCACCGACGCCGCCGTCGAGAAGGCCGTGATGGTGCGCAGCCGCGAGGACGAGCCCGAGCATCATGCGCTCTGGGTCGAGGTGGTCGGATCGGGATTCCAGTCGGGCTACGACCTGTACCTGAAGCCCCTGGCGGACGCGCCTCCGGACGCCCACGTGCAGGATCACGAGCGGATCGCGGTCGTCATCCCGGCGGAGAGCATCGAGCCGTTGCGCGGGGCGACGCTCGACCGCGAGGGCGATCTCCTGACCGGCGGCCTCGTGCTCCACACCCCGCCGCAGGCGAGCCCGGCGATCGGCGCCCCGCCTGACGCCCTCGAGGGCCCGGTGGCTGACCGTGTGCAGCGTGTCCTCCTGGAGCAGATCAACCCGGCAATCGCCTCGCACGGCGGGTCTGCGGAGCTGGTCGGCGTGCAGGAGGGCGTGGCCTACCTGCGCCTCGGCGGAGGCTGCGTCGGCTGCGGGATGGTGGCCGTGACGCTGACCCAGGGCATCGAGTCGACGATCGTCCAGATGGTGCCCGAGGTGCAGCGGATCGTCGACGTCACCGACCACGCGTCGGGCACGAACCCGTACTACGAGCCTGCCAAGAAGTAGGAATGAGGTAGGCCCGAACCCCCCGTCCGGGGCAAGTCGGGGGCCCGGCCGGCCGCTAGGCTGGCGGTGAGGGCAGTCGATACACGGGGGTCGTGGGTATGAGCATTGCAGTCGCCGCTGAGAACGGCACGTTGTGCGCGGGGCACGCCGCACGCGGAGATTTCCGGTGCCAGGATTGCGGCTACGGCGTGACGATCCAGCGGGCGCTGCCCGTCTGCCCGATGTGCCGCGGCGAGCACTGGGAAGCATGGCCCGTAGCTCGCTTGTCGGCGCCTCCGCTCCGCCTCGGCGTTCGCTAAAACGCGTCCGCTCAAGGGCGGCAGCCGCCCGGCCGATGGGGTGTATGAGGTGGCGTCCCCCAGTCGTCAGCACGCGCTGTTTGAGCTCGCCCGCGACCTGTCGTCGACTCTCGAGCTCGACGAGGTCGCCAGGGCGTTCACGACGCATGCTCCGGGGCTGACCGGCGGGAACGCCGGGATCTGGCTCCTGCATGACCGTCCGCGGCGGCTCGTGCCGCTGGCCAGCGGCCGGACCGAGCGCCCGCTCGAAGACGATGCGCCCGAGCTGGCCGTGATCCGGTCGCGCCGGCCACTGCGGACGGCGTCGCTCTTCATCCTTCCCCTCACGGTGTCGGATCGCCCGATCGGCGTCATCGAGGTCGACGGCGCATCCGTGGCGCAGCTCGCGTCCGGGGGGATGCAGTTCTGGCGGACGCTGGGCGAGACGGTCGGCGCCTCTGTCGAGAACGCGCGCCGCCACGCCAAGCTGATGGCCGCCGAGAGCCGGTTCCGGTCGCTCGTCGAGCAGATCCCGGTCGTCACCTACATCGACGAGGCCGGGTCGGGCGCGCCGATCTACGTCAGCCCGCAGATCGACACCGTCATGGGCGTCCCGGCCTCGGAGTGGCTCGCCGGCTCCGACGCCTGGACGGACCGCTTGCATCCCGACGACCGCGAGGCCGCCGGCGCGGCCTATCAGCGGACGGTGCAGACGGGCGAGCCGTTCGAGTTCGAGTACCGCGTCATCGACGTCGCCGGGCGCACGCGCTGGTTCCACGACGAGGCTGTCGCTGTGTCGACCGACGGCGGCACGCCGGACGAGATCCACGGCGTGATCTACGAGACGACCCGACGCCGGGAGGCAGAGCAGGCAAGGCGGCTGTCGGAGCGCGCGCTCGGTGAGGCCGAGCACCAGTACCGGACGCTCGTCGAGCAGCTCCCCCTCGCGATCTATGTCGACGCGCTCGACGAGGCGGGCACCTCGCTCTACAACAGCCCCCAGAACGACATCATCACCGGGTACACGCATCCCGAGTGGGAGGCCGACCCCGACCTCTTCGGCAAGATCATCCACGAGGACGACCGGCGCCGGGTGCTCGACGGGTTCGAGGCGGCCCGGATCGACGGCGCGCCCTTTGTCAGCGAGTACCGGATCATGCGGCCTGACGGCACCACGGTGTGGGTGCACGACGAGTCGGTGATCGTGCGCGACGCCAAGGGCGAGGCGCTGCACCGCCAGGGGTACCTGCTCGATGTGACCCAGCGGAAGCTCGCCGAGGAAAGGCTGGGGCACCTCGCCTACCACGACTCCCTCACCGGCCTTCCCAACCGCGACCTCTTCTCGGAGCACCTCGAGGTCGCCCTGGCCCGGGTCGCTCCGACCGGCCACGGCGTTGCGGTGCTCTACGTCGACCTCGACGACTTCAAGCTCGTGAACGACTCGCTGGGCCACAGCGCCGGCGACGAGCTCCTGATCGAGGTCGCCGAACGGCTGCGCGGGGCGGTCCGCTCCGGCGACATCGTCGCGCGTCAGAGCGGTGACGAGTTCCTGATCCTGGTCGCCGACCTCGACGTCTCGGCCGACCGCGACGGGGTCGAGATCGCCGACGTGGCCCGCAACGTCGCGAGCAACCTTCGCGAGGCGCTCGCGATCCCGTTCGACCTGGCCGGCACCGAGGTCTTCTGCTCGGGCAGCGTCGGCATCAGCCTGTACCCCGTCGACGCCGTCGACGCTCAGAGCCTGCTGAAGCACGCGGACGCGGCGATGTACCGGGCCAAGGAGTCGGGGCGCGACGGCGCCCAGGTCTACACCCGCGACGGCGGCGACGCGATGGCGCGGCTCTCGATGTCGGGTCGCCTGCGCCGGGCCGTTGCCCGCGAGGAGTTCGTGCTGCACTACCAGCCGCTCGTCGACCTCTCGACGGGCACGGCCGTCGGCGTCGAGGCGCTCATCCGGTGGATGGACGGCGACCGCGGCATGATCATGCCCTCCGACTTCATCCCGCTCGCCGAGCGCACCGGCCTGATCGGGCCCATGTCGGAGTGGGTGATCGAGGAGGCGTGCCGGCAGGGGCGCGCATGGCGTGATGCCGGCCTCGACCTCTACGTGTCGGTCAACATGCCACCGGCGTTCTGGGAGCCGACGGCCATGCGGCACGTCCTCGACACGATCGACTCCTTCGGCCTCTCACCCGACCGGATGATGATCGAGATCACGGAGTCGGCGGTCGCACGCGAGAGCCTGCGCGAAGGCGTCCTCGCCGAGCTCCACGCGCGTGGCCTGCGCCTGGCGATCGACGACTTCGGCACCGGCCAATCGAGCCTCGAGCGCCTGAACCGGCTGGCGGTGACCACTCTCAAGATCGACCGGTCGTTCGTGTCCGGAGTCCCCGACGACCACGGCGCCTGCGTCCTCGTGTCGACGATGGTCCGGCTCGCGGACGGCCTCGGGCTCCAGGCGCTCGCCGAGGGCATCGAGACCGAGGCCCAGCGCGCCTTCCTCATCGAGCACGGCTGCCCGCTGGGGCAGGGCTACCTCTTCTCGCGGCCGGTCGCCGCGGAGCAGATCGAGCCGCTCGTGCGGCGCCTGCCGCGCGCGGCTTAGGTCACGCGCGCCGTCGCGGCGTCCGACCGCTCGTGCTCGCCCGACTCGACGATGCCCGCGAGCCGGTCGACGGCTTCCCACACGTCGACGTATCGGGTGTAGAGGGGCGCGAGCCCGAACCGGATGGAGTCGGGCGCGCGGAAGTCGGGGATCACGTCCGCCCTGTCGATCAGCGCCCGGCAGATGCGCCACGCGTCGGGGTGGCGTAGCGACACGTGCGCACCGCGCCGCTCGGGCTCGCGCGGCGTGCCGAGCGTGAAGCCCAGAGGCGCGAGGCGCTCGTCGTGCAGGTCGACCGCGAGGCTCGTCAGCGCTGCGGCCTTCGCGCGAACGCGCGCGAGGCCGGCCTCGGCGAGCATCTCCGCACCGGCGTCGACGGCGGCCAGCGCGACGATCGGCGGCGTGCCTGCGAGGAACCGGCCGATCCCCTCGACGGGCTCGTACTCCGGCCCCATCGCGAACTGGTCGGCCTGCGAGAACCAGCCCCAGATCGGCGAGCGCAGCTCGGCCTGAAGGCCGGAGCGGACGTAGAGGAGGGCCGGCGACCCCGGCCCGGCGTTCAAGTACTTGTAGGTGCAGCCGACGGCCAGGTCGGCGCCGACGGCGTCGAGGTCGACCGCGACGGCCCCGGCCGCGTGGCACAGGTCCCACAGAACCAGGGCTCCCGCGGCCTGGCCGGCAGCCGTGATCTCGGCCATCGCGGCGAACGAGCCCGAGCGGTAGTTCACGGCCGAGAGCACGACCAGGGCCGCGCCGCCCGCGCACGCCTGCTCGACCTCGGCCGGCTGCGGCCCGGCGACCGTGTCGGAGTCGAGCATCCGCAGCTCGCGGCCCATCCGGGCGCTCAGTCCCTGGAGCACGTACCGGTCGGTGGGGAAGTCGGCCGGGTCGCAGACGATCGCGCCCGGTCGCGCGTCGAGCGCGGC
>JBOHBE010000112.1:0-13799 GCA_050698235.1 Gaiellales bacterium | reverse complement strand
CGCGGCGACCGCGCCAGCGGGCGGGCCGGCGCTCATCCCGCTCACCCGCGGGGCCCGGCTGGCGCTCTGGCCCGGGCTCGCCGGCCCCAACGTCATCGCGGTGCGTGCCAGGGAGAAGGCCCGTTCGATCCAGGCGCTCATCGGCGGGCACACCCTGACGCTCGACCGGGCGCCCGACGGAACGTTCGTCGGGACGGCGCCAGCGCTCGCAGCCGGAAGCCACAGCATTCTCATCACGGCCGGCACCCAGACGTGGGCGGCATCTGCGCAGATCGGCCCTGCCAAACGCGTGCCCCAGCCGCCGGCCGCACCGCTCCGCACCGGCCCTGTCGCGGCGGAGCAGGCCTCCGACATCGCGGTCGGCCTCCAGCGCACGTCGCCGACCGACGCGCGGGTGACGGTGCTGGCGCCGTCGGGCGCGTCGCTTCCGAGCGCGCTCGTGCTGGTCGACGGCCACGTCGCCTTCCCCTGCACGGGCGTCCAGGGCGTGTGCTTCACCGCCGCCGTCCCCCGCGGGCCCCGCCCGGTCCCTGTGCAGGTGCGCCAGCCGGGCCGCGCGCCTGTCACGGCCACCGTGCAGCTGCCGCCAGCCCGGGCTCCCGACGGGTCACATCTTTTCGAGCAGGCAACGCAGAACTTCCGCGACCTCCACAGCCTGCGCGTGCTCAACATCCTCGAGTCGTCGCCGGGGCATGCCGTGACGACGCACTTCACCGTCCAGGCGCCAGACCGGCTGGCGTTCGCGGTGCGCGGTGGAGCGTCGGCGCGCATCATCGGGACGACGCGATGGGACCGACAGCCCGGCCGCGACTGGGTCCGGTCCGAGGCGCCCCGGTCGAAGGTCCCCGACCCGTTCTGGGCCCCCGGCGCCGAGGCGGTCTACGTGGCGAGCCAGGACAGCCGGACGAGCGTGCTGACGCTCGTCCTGCCCAACGGCCCGACGTTCTTCCGTCTGTGGGTCGACCGGGTCACCCAACAGGTCGTTCGCCTGCGCATGATCACCGCGGCCCACTTCATGTCCGAGCGGGAGTACGACCAGAACCGGGCCCCGCCGGTCGTCCCGCCCGCCTGACGGTCAGCCGAAGGCCCAGCGCCCGCCGGTCAGGATCTCGACCTGCTCGCCGTCCGGGGTCACGCCGGTGACCGCGACATCGTCGCCGCCGATCATGAAGTCGACGTGGATCTCGCTGCGGTTGATCCGGTCGAGATCCTCCTTCCCGACCGTCTCATAGGCGCTCCCGAGCGCGATGTGGCTCGAGGCGTTCTCGTCGAGGAGCGAGTCGTAGAAGATCGTGTCGAGGGGCGCGATCCGGCCGTCGCGGTCGACCAGGGCGACCTCTCCCAGGAACGCGCCGCCCTCGTCGCGCCCCGTGCGCGCCTCCAGGGCGTCGGCCCCGGACTCGGCTCGAAACTCGACGGCTCTCCCCTCCTCGAACCGCACCCCGAGGCCGCGCACCGTCGAGCCCGCCATCTCGAGCGGCTTCGTCGCCCTGACGACGCCGGAGGTGCGTTTCGGATCGGGTGTCGTGAAGACCTCCTCCGTGGGCAGGTTCGCCATGTGCTCGATGCCGTCGACCGTGTGCTCGCCTCCTCCGACCCAGCGCGACGTCGGCAGGAGCCCCACCGTCAGGTCGGTGCCCGGCCCCACGAACCGCAGCGAGTCGAGGCGGAGATCGGTCAGCCGCGCGGCGGCCGTGTGGAGCTCGGCCGATCGCCGCCGCCATGCCTCGACCGGGTCGTCCTCGTCCATGCGGCAGACGTGCATGACCTGTTCCCACAGCCGCTCGTACGCCTTGGCCGGTTCGAGCGACGGATGGACCATGCCCGCCCACGCGCGGGTCGGCGCCGGAACCACCGTCCAGTTGACCGTGCGCGCGTTGATGGCGTCGTGCCAGTCGACGGCCTCGGGCGAGCGGTCGCGACCGATGCGGTCGCCGTCGAGGCCGTCGAGGATCCCGGGCTCGGCCGCGCCCGACAGGTAGATCGATGCTCCGTGCCGCTCGTTCAGCTCCTGCACCTGCCGCCGCACCCAGTCGGGTGCGTAGCCGAGCGCGTCGTCAGGCGCGTGCAGGATCCGGGCGCGCTTCACGTGCAGATCGTCGTACAGCACGGAGACGTGCCTGGCCCCGGCCCCGTACGCGGCCGCGGCGATCGCCCGTGTGAGCCCCTCCTTGCCGATCTCGGAGCCGACCTCGACGTTCTGGCCGGGCTGAACGTTGGCGGCGAACCGGACGATCAGCTCCGCGTAGCGCTCGAGAGTGGCCGGGTCCATACGGCGGCGACTCTACCGGATGCTCGGGTACGATCTGCCACCGTGCAGGGACTCGTCGAGCAGTGGGACGCGATCGTCGCGGCGCAGCCTGCCGACTGGTCGAGCCTCTACCTCGAGCTGCGCCTCCGCGACGCGGCCGAGTCGGAGGAGTGCGCGCTCGTCATCTGCCCGCTCAACCCCTGGCACGACGACGACTGGCGAAGCGGGGTGTTCCACTTCCGCGCAGCGCGGAGCTTCGGCTACGGCGCCGCCGCCGAGCTGTGCCGCAAGCGGCTCGGGACGCTCGACTCGCTCGGGGTGGTGGCGACCCTCAAGCTGGAGCGGCGCGCCACCGACGTCCGCCCGGTAGCAACCCAAGGCGTCGTCTAGCCCTACTTCGGGCCGTCGGGGATGAACTCGGCGTCGAGCCCCAGCGCCCGGAACCAGTCGACCATCGCGAGCTGCGGCGGCTTCTCGGTGCCGTAGTGCGTCCCGTCGACCACGGCGACACCCGACGACTCGGCAAGCGCCATGAACTGCTCGGCCCACTGCGTGAAGACGCCGCCCGTGACGTAGGTCTCGCACCCGCGCTCGAGCGCCGCCTCGAGCGCCTCGTGGTCAGCACCTCCGCCGCCGACCACGGCGACCCGACCGGCCGCGTCCGTATCGGCGCGTCGGCGCACGACCGTCACCGGTACCTCGGGGCCGAGCAGCGCCTGGAGGCGACCCGCCAGCCCGTCGAGGGTTTCCTCCGACGGGCCGATGACCGCCGCGCCGCCCGGGATCCCCTCGGCGATCGGGAGGTACTCCTCCTCGATCGTCACCCCCATGCCCGAAGCGCACATCCGTGACGGCGAGATCTCGGGATGGTGGTCGAGCGGCGCGTGCACGTTGTAGAAGCCGATCCCGTACGCCCGCATCCGCTCGAAGCTCTCGCGCGACAGCGGCAGAAACCCGGGCTCGTCGCCGTAGTCGATCGGGTGCTCCGAGAAGAGGAACGTGCCCGCCTGAAGCATCGCGATCACCCGGTCTGACGGGAAGACGCACGTCGCAACCCGCTCCACCTCGTCGGCACCCCGGTGAAGGAGGCCGTTCCAGCGGCCCTCGTAACCGGGCTCGGCGAAGTCGCGCCAGTACGGCTCCGGGTAAACCAGCTCGACGAGATCCGCCCACTCGTCGCCGCGTACCTCGCGCGTGCCGAAGTAGGCGTCGAGCAGCCCGACGAGCTCGTCGCTCCTCATTCGCGCAGCTCCCCGCCGAGCTCCGACGCGAGCGCCGCGACGATCCTGGACCGCGCGGTGTCGGCCTCGGCGTCGGTCAGCGTCCGGTCGGACGACTGGAACACGAGGTGCAGGGCCACGCTCTTTCGCCCATCCGGCACGGGCGGGCCGCGGTACACGTCGAACACGTCGACCGAGGCCAGCTCCGGGCCGCCGGAGCCCCGGACGACCGAGACCACCCGTCCGGCGGCCACCTCCTCTGCGACGACGACCGCGATGTCCTGGCGAAGCGGCGGGAAGCTCGTCACATCGCGATACAGCACCTGCTCGCGCGGCGGCCGGCGCAGCCCGTCGACGCCCAGCTCGAAGACGGCGACCGCCACCTCGAGCCCGAACGCCTCGGCCACCTCGGGGTGCAGCTCTCCGACGAAGCCGTCGGCGACGGCCGCCGCGCGCCCCGGGTGGAGAAACGGCTCATCCGCCGGCCCGAACTCGGGGGCGTCGACGCGCGCCGACGCCAGCAGAGCCTCGACAACGCCCTTGGCCTCGAAGAATCCCGCGCCATCACCCGCGAGAACGCCCGCCACGCGCGACGGCTGATCGGGCAGCTTGTCGGAGCCGCGCAGGAACACGTGGCCGACCTCGAACATCGCAACGCCGGGCGTCCCGACAGCCAGGTTGGCGCGGGCGGAGTGCAGGAGCCCGGGGAAGACAAGTGTGCGCATCGCCGTCCACTCGACGCTCATCGGGTTCTGGAGCACGACGAGGTCCCGGCGGGGGTCGTCCGGAGCGAGCCGGAGGCGGTCGGGCACGCCCGTGTCCCACAGCGTGAGCGTCGCGGCCTCCGAGAGGCCGGCGCCGCGCAGCGCGTCGACGACCAGCCGGCGCAAGAGCTCGTCCTCGCCCAGCCGGCCGCCGCCGGGATGGCCGCCGGGCATCGCGGCGGGCACGCGCTCGATCCCCGCGATCCGCATGACCTCCTCGATCAGATCGACTTCGCGCGTTGTGTCGGCGGCGCGCCAGGTCGGCACGATCCACCTGTCGCCGTCCGGCTCGTATCCGAGCCGCGTGAGCGCCCGCTCGACCTCCCGGTCGGTGTACTCGACGCCGATCAGCGCCTCGAGCCGCTCCTTGCGCAGCGCCACCACCGGCCGTTCGGGCAGCTCGCCGTGCACGTCGATCGTGCCCGGCACCAGCCGCGCGCCCGTGAGCTCGACCATCAGCTGCGACGCGAGCGCGAGCGCCCGGGGTGGCAGGTGTGGATCGAGGCCCTTCTCCCATCGGCTCGACCCCTCCGTGCGAAGTCCGAGCCGGATCGACGAGCGCTGCGTCGAAGGGCCGTCGAAGTTCGCGCACTCGATGAGGACGGTCGTCGTCGCGTCGGTCACCTCGCTCCACTCCGCGCCCATCAGGCCGGCGATCGCCGACGGCCGCTCAGCGTCCGCGATCACGAGGACGTCCGGGTCGAGCGTGCGCGCCTGGCCGTCGAGCGTCGTCACGGGCTCGCCGTCGCTCGCCCTGCGGACGATGATCTCGCGGCCCGCGACCTTGTCGAGGTCGAACGCGTGGGTGGGCTCGCCGATCGCCAGCATCACGTAGTTGGTGATGTCGACGACGTTCGAGATCGGGCGCATGCCCGCCGCCGCGATGCGGGCCTTGAGCCACGGCGGCGACGGCCCCACCTTGACGTCGGTGAAGACGCGGCCCGCCCAGCGCGGGCAGAGGTCGGGCGCGTCGACCCGCGCCGACACGTAGTCGCCGGCCGTGCCGGATCCCTCGGCCGCGGGCTCGGTCCCCGGCCATGGCGCGAGGTCGGTGTCGAGCGCGGCCGAGACCTCGCGCGCGATGCCGTAGACGTTCTGGCAGTCGGGCCGGTTCGACGTGATCTCGAACTCCAGCACGTCGTCTGCGATGGCGAGATGGTCGATCAGCGCGTCGCCGACCGGCCAATCGTCCGGCAGGAGCATGATCCCGTCGTGCTCCTGCCCGAGGTCGAGCTCGCGTTCGGAGAGCATCATCCCGTGCGACTCGATGCCGCGGAGCTTCGCCACGCGGAGCTGGGTGCCGTCGGGCAGGACGGCGCCCGGGAGCGCCACGGCCACGGTCGCCCCCGCCTGATAGTTGTCGGCGCCGCAGACGATCGTCTGGGGCTCGCTCTGCCCGATGTCGACGGTGCAGAGGCTCAGCCGGTCGGCGTTCGGGTGCTGCTCGCGCGTCAGGACGCGCCCCACCCGATACAGGTCGAGCCCGTCCGGCACGCCGCGGCGATGGAGCGCCTCGACCTTCGTCCCGGTCATCGACATGAGCTCGGCCAGCTCCGGCAGGGGCTTGTCGAACGCGACGTAGTCGCGCAGCCACGAGACGGGCACCCTCATCCGAACTGCTCCAGGAAGCGCAGGTCGTTCTCCCAGAGCAGGCGGATGTCGGGGATGTCGTGCCTGAGGCCGGCCACGCGCTCGACGCCCAGGCCGAACGCGAATCCCGACACCTCCTCCGCGTCGTAGCCGTCGACGTAGCCGTAGAGATTCGGGTCGACCATGCCGGCGCCCAGGATCTCGACCCAGCCCTCGGCCCTGCACACGCGGCACGGCGAGCCGTCGCGGGCGCAGTTGAAGCAGCTGACGTCGACCTCGACCGAGGGCTCGGTGAACGGGAAGAAGTGCGGGCGCAGGCGCACCTCCCGTTCCGCGCCGAAGATCGCGCGTGCGAACCCGAGCAGCGTGCCCTTGAGGTGGGCGAGCGTGATTCCGCGATCGACGACGAGCCCCTCGATCTGCGTGAACATGGCTGTGTGGGTCGCGTCGGGCGTGTCGCGGCGGTAGCAGCGGCCCGCGGTCGCCATGTAGACGGGAGGCGGACCGGCCTCCATCGTGCGGATCTGGACCGGCGACGTGTGGGTGCGAAGGACGACGTCGTCGGAGACGTAGAAGGTGTCGGTGACCTGCCGCGACGGGTGCGTCGGCGCGTGGTTCAGCGCGTCGAAGTTGTAGTGGGTGAGGTCGACCTCCGGCCCGTCGACCACCCGGTATCCGAACCCGACGAACACGTCGAGGATGTCTCGCCGCGTCTGCTCGATGAGGTGCGAGTACCCGCGCGGGTGCACGACGCCGGGCAGCGTCACATCGACGCGGTCGGTGCGCAGCCGCTCCTCCAGCTCGCGCCCCCGAAGCTCGCGGGCGCGGTCGTCGACCAGGCCCTCGAGCGCCTTTCGGGCGCGGTTCAGCTCGTCGCCGCGCGTGCGGCGCTCGTCGGGCGGAAGCGACGACAGCTCGCGCAGCGCCTGCACGAGCGGCGCCCGCCGGCCGAGGGCCTCGATGCGGATCTCTTCGAGCGCAGCGGAGTCGGCCGCATCCGCGATGCGAGCCGTTGCCTCCGAGACCAGAGCGTCCACGTCCATGATGGCCGGGTAGTGTAAAGGCCGTGACCACCGCCTACGACCGGCTCGGGCCGGCGTACGACGCCTGGTGCCGGTCCGTGCTCGAGGACATCCCCTTCTACGTCGACCTGGCGGTGCGATCCGGCGGGCCGGTTCTGGAGCTCGGGGTCGGGTCGGGCCGGGTCGCTGTCCCGACCGCGCTGGCCGGACTCACCGTCATCGGGGTCGACTCCTCGCCCGCCATGCTCGAGCTCGCGCGGCGCCGCGCCGAGCCGCACGCCATCGACCTGCGGCTGATCGAGGGCGACATGCTCACGCTGCCCGAGCTGGGGCGGTTCGCACTCGTCACCATCCCGTTCCGCGCGCTCCTTCACCTGGCATCCGACGCCGAGCGGCTCGCCGTTCTCGCGGCCGTGCGACAACGGCTCGTGCCGGGCGGCACGCTGGCGTTCGACGTCTTCCACCCCGACGCCGAGGACATCTCCGAGACCCACGGCCGCTGGCTCCAGCGCGAGCCCGGCATCTGGGAGCGGGCGACCTGGGATGCGCCAGCCCGCCGCCTCGCGCTCGACGTCCGCACGGACGGCTCCGGCGCGACGATGGAGCTGTGGTGGCTCGACCCGCCGGACTGGCACCGGCTGCTCGGCGAGGCGGGATTCCGCGACGTCGAGGCGTACGGCTGGTTCGATCGCAGCCCGCTCGTGCCGGGCGGGGCCGACTCGGTCTGGGTGGCCCGCGTCGCCTCGAACGGGTGATCGCCGGTTGGGGGAGAACGCTGATGCGCCGCACCGATGGCGCACCCCACGCTGAGAGTGGAGACCAAGATCGACACGAAGAGGCCCTCCGATGGCAGTGGCCGCAACCCCCGATCGTGCAGCACCCGCTCTGCCGGCGCGCCGGCGTCGCCTGTACCTCCCACGGCGCGCGCGGATCGTCCTCACGATCGCCCTTGGACTCAGCTGGGCGACCCTGTCGGTCATCATCGACCGGGAATGGATCGGCGATCTGGCGGACCTGGTGACGCTGCCGGTCGCGATCGCGATCGTCGCGGGCGTGGCCATCGTCCCCGGCTACCTGAACGTCCAGCTTCTGGCGAGCGTGCTCTTCGACCGCCCGAAGCCCCTGCCTCCGTACCCGCCAGTCGAGCCGGCCGTGACGGTGCTGATCGCGGCCTACAACGAGGAGGAGGGAATCAAGCAGACGATCGCGGCCATCCTGGCCCAGGACTACGCGGGCGCCGTCTCGGTGCTGGTCATCGACGACGGCTCGAGCGACGGCACCCGTGACGTTGTGCAACGGCTGGCCGAGCGCAACGAGTGTGTCGCTGTGATTGAGACCGAGCACGGCGGGAAGGCCGCGGCACTGAACCTGGGCCTGGCCTGCGCCTCGACGCCGCTCATCGCGACGGTCGATGCGGACACGTTGCTCGTCCCGACGGCGCTGCGCCGCATCGTCACCCGGCTCCTCATCGACCCGGACGGGACGGTTGCGGTGGCGGGCTCAGTCCTCGTGCGGAACAGCCGCGGCGGGCTCGTGGCGAGGATGCAGGAGTGGGACTATCAGCTCGGGATCACGGCTGTGAAGCGCCAGCAGGCCCTGCTCGGCGCGACTCTCGTGGCCCAGGGAGCCTTCAGCGTCTACCGGACAGAGGCGATGCGCCTCGCGGGCGGCTGGCCCGATCGGATCGGCGAGGACATCGTCGCCACCTGGTCGCTGATCGAGCATGGAGGCCGGACCGCCTTCGAGCCGACGGCGGTCGCGTTCACGACGGTCCCGACGAGCCTGCGCCGGTTCACGGTCCAGCGGCAGCGGTGGGCGCGCGGGATGATCGAGGGCCTGAACACCCACGGTGCAGCGCTGCTGCGGCGGCGCGAGCTCTGGGTACACTCTGTCGCCGCCGACGCGATCTTCCCGTTCCTCGACCTGGCCTACACGCTGGCGATCCCGGCCGGGCTCGTGCTCGCCGCCTTCGGGAATTTCGCGGTCGTCGGCCCGATGACGCTCGCCGTGCTGCCGTTGAATCTGGTGATGTGCGGCGCGCTCTTTGCCCGGGAACGCGCCGTCTTCGCCGAGCTCGGGCTCCACGTCCGCCGCAACCGCCGCGGGTTCCTGGCGTACTTCCTGCTTTATCAGCTGATCCAGAGTCCGATCTCGGTCAGCGGCTACATCCTGGAGCTTCGCGGCGCCCGGCGCGTCTGGTAGGCCGCCCGCCGCGCCGGGTAGTGTGCGGCCATGGAATCTCACCCCGTACGTTTCTGGGTCGACTACCCCGACCGCCCGCTCAACCGCCTGACCAGCGCGTTCCGGTTCGTGACGATCATCCCGATCGCGATCGTGGCGGGCCTTCTCGAGCATGCCAACGCCTCGTATCAGAGCGGCGGTGGAAGCGACACGTGGGTCATGGCCGGGACGGGCGGCGGCGCCGTCCTCGCTCCCGTCGTCCTGATGCTCCTCTTCCGCGAGAAGTACCCGCGCTGGTGGTACGACTGGAACCTCGAGCTCGCGCGGTTCGGCAATCGGCTGACCGCATACTGGCTCCTGATGGACGACCAGTACCCGTCGACCGACGACCATCAGGCCGTCCATCTCGAATATCCCGAGGTGACCGGGCCGGAGCTCAACCGATGGCTGCCGCTCGTGAAGTGGTTCCTCGTCATTCCCCACTACTTCGTGCTGCTTTTCCTCTACATCGCAGTGTTCTTCGTCGGCATCTATGTGTGGTTTGCGATCCTCTTCACGGGCCACTACCCACGAGGGGCGTTCGACTTCGTCGAGGGCGTTCTGCGATGGGGAAACCGGGTGGTGGGCTACGCGTTCGCAATGGTGACGGACACCTACCCGCCGTTCCGGCTGGCCGCCTAGGGCCGGTTGCGCTGGCGGGCGGCCTCGTAGAGCGCGAGCGTCGCAGCCTGCGCCGCGTTCAGTGAGTCGACGCCGGCCGCCTGCGGGATCGAGCAGGTCGCGTCGCAGCGCTCGACGACGTCGGGCGGAAGGCCGTGGCGCTCGGCGCCCACGACCAGCACGGCCGGCCCCTTGAGGTCGGCCGCCCACAGCGGCGTCTCGGCGTCGGGGACGAGGGCGATCCGCGGCCCATCCTCCGGCAGGTCCGCCCCGGCCTCGATCGGCACGCGAAACACCGCCCCCATCGATGCACGCACGCCTTTGGCCGAGAGCGGGTCGGAGCAGCCCGGGGAGAGCGAGAGCCACGCCGGCCCGAGCGCTCCGCAGGCCCGTACGACGGTGCCGACGTTGCCCGGATCGATCAGGCGGTGCAGGTGGACTCCGAGTGAAACATTGGTACCTGGTACAGGTGTTTCACGGGTTGGGAGGGTGGCCGTCGAGAACACGCACACCACGCGGGCCGGGTGGCCGAGCGACCCGATGTCGGCCAGGAGCCGGTCCTCGACCTCGTGGACCGGGCCGCCGCGGGCGAGCCGCTGGACGAACCCCTCGTCCGGCGGCCGGGACGCGGCGATGAACGTCTCGGCGGGCAGGATCCCGGCCGCGAGCGCCTCCTCGACCACGTCCTCCCCCTCGGCCAGGAACTGGCCGAGCTCGCGCCGGCGGCGCGTGGCCTGAAGCCTGCGCGCGTGCTTCAGGCGCTCGTTCTGGGGTGACGTGATCAGGCGGCCAGGGCCGCTTTCGCCGCAGCGGCGAGCGTTTCGAACGCTTTAGGGTCCGAGACCGCGATGTCGGCGAGCACCTTGCGGTCGAGCTCGATCTCGGCCTTCCGCAGCCCGAACATGAACTGGTTGTACGACAGCCCGTGCTGGCGGGCGCCAGCGTTGATGCGGATGATCCAGAGTCGGCGGAAGTCACGCTTGCGCGTGCGCCGGTCGCGGTAGGCGTAGGAGAGCGACTTCAGCATCTGCTCTTTCGCCTTGCGGTAGCTGTTCTTCTTGAGGCCCCGGTAGCCGGACGCCTGCGAGAGCACCTCGCGACGCTTCTTCTTGCCGTGGACGCTGCGCTTGACGCGTGCCATCGCTATCTCCTCCCGAGGAGGCGCAGCGCCTCGCGGTTGTCCTTGGCGTCGACGCCCTTGTCACGCCGCTTCATCCTGCGGCGCTTCGGGCTCTTGTGCTCGAGCAGGTGCGACTTGAACGCACGGCGCCGCATCACCTTTCCGCCGGCCGTGACTCGAAGCCGCTTCTTCGCGGCCGATGAGGTCTTCATCTTTGGCATCTTGTTCTCCCTGTCAGCCCGTGGCCGCCGCGTCCGCCGCATCTGCCGGGGCGTCCGCCGGCGTTTCCGACGGCGTCTCTGCCGGGGCATCCGGCGACGGTTTGGCGGGCACAACCGCCTTGTGCGGGGCGAGCATCATCACCATGTTGCGGCCGTCCTGGAGCGGCTGCGACTCGATCAATCCGAGGTCCTTCACATCCTCGGCGAGGCGCAGGAGCAGATCCCTCCCGCGCTCCGGGTGCGTCATCTCGCGTCCGCGGAACATGATGGTGACCTTCACCTTCGCGCGGTTCTTGAGAAAGCGGATGACGTGCCCGCGTTTCGTCGCGTAGTCGCCCTGGCCGATCTTCGGCCGCAGCTTGATCTCTTTGATCGTGATCGTCGACTGGTGCTTGCGCGCGAGCTTGGCCTTCTGCTCCTGCTCGTAGCGGTATTTCGAGTAGTCCATGACCCGGCACACGGGCGGACGCGCATCGGGGGCCACCTCGACGAGGTCGAGGTTCTTGTCCCACGCGTACTTCAGCGCGTCGTCGGTGCTCTTGATCCCGACCTGCCCACCGTTCTCGTCGATGAGGCGTACCTGGGGCACGCGAATGCCCTCGTTGATCCGGGTGGTCGGTTCCTGGGGCCGCTGGTCGAGTGGCCGGCGAGGCCTCAAGCTACGCGCCTAGTCACGATCATTCCTCAAACTGACGGTCTCCTCTCGTCACACGAAAAACGGGCGCGCAGCGGCACCCGTTGTCCGATTGTCCAACTCGGTTGAACCCGCCGGCGGAGCCGGTCTCGGGTGAGAAGCGGATGCCTCTGCTTGCCAGGGCGGCAGTATAGCAATGGTCACCCGAGTGCCAATTCCCTTTGCCCAACCCTTGACCGCTCCCGCAGACTGCGCGATGATCGTCCGATGTTTCATGACCGCACCCAGGCAGGTGCGGCGCTTGCCGCGGCCCTTCCCGAATACCGAAGGAAGTCGAATGTCACGGTGATCGGGCTGGCGCGCGGTGGCGTCGAGGTTGCCGCTGAGCTGGCCCGGCTGCTCGATCAGCCGCTCGACGTGCTCTGCGTCCGCAAGGTCTCCATGCCGGGGCACCCAGAGCTGGCGATGGGCGCGGTCGCGCCGATGGGCGAGCGCTTCACGAACCGCCGCCTGGCCGCTCGGCTCTCGCCGACCGAGATCGACGCCGCCTACGACATCGCGACGGCGGCGGCGCGCGAGATGGACGAGCGTCTGCGGGCCGGGGCGCCGATGATGCTGATCGGCCGCGTGGCGCTCCTCGTCGACGACGGCGCGGCCACCGGGGCGTCCGTCCGCGCCGCGCTGGCGGCCGTCCGGAACGCGGGGGCCCGCCAGACCGTCATCGCCCTCCCGGTCGTCCCGCGGCTCGCCGCCGAGCGCCTCGCGCGCGAGTGCGACAGGCTGGTGGCGCTCCGCGACCCACACCGGTTCCACGCCGTCAGCCAGTTCTACGAGCAGTTCGACGGTGTGAGCGAGGATCGCGTCCGCGACCTGCTCGCCGCGGCCAAGCCGGCCGTCGAAGTCCCGGCCTAGCGTGCGCCGAGCAGCTCGCCGACGCGCACCTGCTCGGTCAGGAGCCGGCGGAACCGCTCCGGGTCGCCGGCGACCCACGCGCCGCAGACGTCGCGTCCGGCCGCATACGTGATCATGTAGCTGCGCGACGTCGGCTCGTTCAGAAAGCGGATCAGGTGGGTCGCAAGCTCCGCGGTCATGAGGCCCCAGCGCTCGAGGTAGGCCTGCGTCTCGGACTCGCCCGCCCCGGCATCGTGGAGCAGGAGCGCCGCGTTGACCTCGGCCCATCGCAGCGGCTGGCCGGCCCGCTCGATGGCGAGCGCGCGGGCCAGGTCGAACTCGATCCCGGCATCCTGGACGATCTCGGCGATCGCCTGGCCCACGCCGCTCTCGAGCACCATTGCGGGCGCAAGCTCGGCGATGCCCTCGGCCACGATCGACTGCGGCGTCGGCACGAGGACGATCGTCTCCTCGAGCAGCCCGCGCCCGAGCACGAGCACCTGCTCCTTGACGCACCGCTCGGCGTGGTGGCCCGGGTACGTCTCGTGCATGGTGAGGTGGAGGATCTCGCTGGCCGACTTCGGCAGGTCGACGTTGACCGAGATGCGGCTCTGGAGGCCGCCCAGGTAGTAGCAGAATCCCATCCACGGCTCGTTCCGGACGATCTCGAGCTCCACTCCCTCGCCTGCCGGCAGGTCGAGGAGCCCGCGCGTCCACCCGCGAGCCTCCGCCATGACGGCCGCCACCAGGGGCTCGATCTGCTCCGCCGGCACGAGCATCGACGTCCGCCACCGCTCGTACCGCTCCGCGAGCGTCCCGCTGCCGGGGAGGAGCTCCTCGAGATGGGCGTGCGCCTCCTCGAACACCGCCTCGTCGGTGTGGGTCGGCCGCACGCCGTAGCACTGTTCGACCTCGTCGGCGTACGAGACCGTCTCGCCGGCCAGCACGCCGGAGTAGGTGCGAAGGCCGTCCACCTGGTCGCGCAGCCATCCGTCCTCGAGCTCGTCCAGGAGCGCCTCCGCATCGGCGACGAGGGTTCGGGGCTCGACCGGCGGCGCCGCGTCGATCGCGGCCGCAAGCTCCGGCGGCCCGAAGTAGGCGTCGACGATGCCCTCGACGTGGCGGCCCACCCGGAGGCCCAGCTCGAGATATCGCTCTGCCGGCGACCCGCTCATGCTGCGGCGAGCCTCAGCCCCGGCCGCCGGGGCCGCGGTGGTGCTCCTTCTTCACGACATAGGTGCCGCG
>JBOHBE010000111.1:0-2218 GCA_050698235.1 Gaiellales bacterium | reverse complement strand
GCCGTCGACGCCCTTGGGCGGCGCGGTCTCCTTCTTGAAATCGCCCTCGATCGTGTCGCCCGTCGAGGTGACCTCGGCGACGTTCCCCGCTCCGACCTCCTCGCGGAAGAAGCTGTAAGGCACCTGGAGCCGCTCCGGTCCGGACGACGCCTGGCTCGCGATGATGTAGTTCACCGCAAGGAGGATGAGCAGGACGATCCAGAAGCGGTTGCCGCCGGGCATCCCGGCCATGTGGCGACCGAGTCCCTGTACTGGATTGCCGCCCTGCTTGGGGCCGGGTGCTGCCGGTGCGTCCGCCATCGCGCCCCGAGTCTAACGAGTGCCCGTTGGGCGATCCTCTATACGGTCGGCGGCATCCTGGATGTGGCCGCGCATCGCCTCGACAGCGGCGCTGGGGTCGCCGGCGGCGATCACCTTGGTGAGGGCCTGGTGCGTCATGGCGTGTGCAACGAGCTCGTCGGGTGAGAGCGTCTGGATCGTCGCGCGCAGGAAGACGTTGATGCGCCCGCGCATGTGCGTGACGACCTCGATCAGGATGGAGTGGTCGGCCTGCTGCCACAGCCGCTCGTGGAAGCGGTGGTCGAGCTCGAGCACGGCGACGGTGTCGCCGCGGCGGGCGGCCGCGACCATCCGGTCGGCCAGGCGCATGAGCTCACGCTCGCACCGCGGTGTCCACCGTTCGGTCACGCGCCGCACCACGAACCCCTCGAGCAGCACCCGCATGCTCGAGATCTCGGCGATGCTGACGGGCGAGAGCTCGGCAACCCGGGCGCCGCGGCGCGGCAGCCGCACGACCAGTCCCTCGTCCTCGAGCTTCGTGAGCGCCTCGCGCACGGGGATGTGGCTCACCCCGAGCTCTGTCGAGAGCGTCCGCTCGACGAGTCGTTGGCCAGGGGCGTACTGCCCGGTGTGGATCGCCTCGCGCAGACGGTCGGCGACCGCGTCGGCCAGGCTCTGGTCTGGAAGGGGCTGGATTGGCGACGGCATCGACTTGCCAGTTGCAGACGGTATCGGATACGCAGACGCCGTCGCGGATGGCCGTGGTGCTGACCAGCCGCGACGGCGACTGAAAACCGTTCTTCCGCCTACCGCACCGACCCGATCGGGGGGAGCGCGCTCCAAGCTCATGCTGCCTCCTGCGGGACCCGGGAACGACGCGTCAGGCGGCGTCGCGGAACCTTCGAGGTCTCCGTGCGCTTGGCCGTGACCGAGCGCCGGATCTCCTCCTGGCGTGCGCGCTCCAGAACCTCGGCCAGATACGACGTGGCCAGCGCGACGCGGATATCGGGATGCGTATTCATGTCTTCACCTCCTCTCTTATCTGTTACGTAACGAGCGTTCTCGGACATGCTGCGACCTCCCGTTGCGGGACATGCAGTTAACGAACGAGCGCGGCCGCTAGGGCCGTGGACTGACGTTTCGCCGGGTGGAGCCGAGAGGCTCTACGCCGCGGCGTGTGCGCAAGGCGCCAGCGCCGCTCCGACCGAAAGGCCGGCCCACACCGGGAGGGCAAACGTCATATCACTGATGATAATTTTCACGTCATTGCCTCCTTCCGGGGTGGTGGATCGCTGAACGAGTACGCGCGGCCAACATACCACGACATCACGAGGTTGGCAACTTATTTAACAAACGTCGCCGTGGCGAGCTCACGCATCGCGGCGACACCGTCCGCGTCAAGGCGATCGAGAGGCGCGCGAACTTCGCCCGACACGGGAACGCCGCGGGCGGCGAGCGCTGCCTTGAGCGCCGCCTGGAACGGGTGGCGCTCGATGGCGTCGCGCAGCTCCCGAAGGCGTGCGGCTCCCGCCTCGTCGGGGGCGCGGACGACAGCGGCGACGATCTCGGGGAAGGCCGCCGCGAGGCCGGAGACCGATCCCGTGGCACCCGCCGCGAGGCCCTGCGGGATGAGCGGCTCCGAGCCGATGAACACCGGCAGGCCGAGCTCGAGGTAGGGCGCGACGCGGTCGAACGGCGCCTCCGACACCTTGAGGCCGGCGAGGTTCGATGCCCGGTCGCGCAGGCGTACGACGACCGACGGCTCGAGCGGGTACCCGCTCCGGGCGGCGAAGGCGTACGGGTAGAAGGGCACCGGCGCGCAGGCCGCGGCGGCCGACGCCAGGTGCTCCAGCACTGCGTCGGGCCCGAACGGGTAGTAGGGCGGCGGGATGACGGCGACGCCGTCGGCGCCGATCGACGCGGCGTGCGCGGCGAGGGC
>JBOHBE010000110.1:0-4283 GCA_050698235.1 Gaiellales bacterium | reverse complement strand
GTGGGCGACGTGCGGGTGCTGGGCGCGATGGTCGGGATCGAGTTCGTGACCGACAAGCGCTCGATCACGCCCGCGCCGGCCTTCCACTACGCCGTCCACCAGGCGCTCGTCCGCCGCGGCGTGCTGGGCATGACCCAGTGGGGCAAGTGGATCTACCGCATGCACCCCGCGCTGAACATGCCTCCCGAGCTCTTCGAATGGTCGTGCGCCCAGGTGTGTGACGCGGTGGCCGAGGTGGCAGCATCGCCGCCGCCCGAGTTCAGCGTGCTCGATCGCTGACGCTCAGGGATCGAGCCCGGCGATGTGATCCGGCAGCGGCGGCGCCTGTGACCGGTCGTACCAGTCGCCCGAGAGCTCGCCGCCGTCGACGACCAGGGTCTCGCCGCTGATGAACGACGCCTCGTCGGACGCCAGGAACAGCACCGCAGCGGCCTGCTCGGCGGGCCGTCCCAATCTACGCAACGGAATCCGGCGCACGTATTCGCGCTCGGCCGCCCGGTCGTCGGCGGTCATCTCGCCGACCTCCTCCGGCGTCAGCGTCTCGCCCGGGGCCACGCAGTTGGCGCGCAGCCCATGGTGGCCAAGCTCGTGGGCGAGGCTGCGCGTGATCGCGATCACGGCGGCCTTTGAGGCGTTGTAGGGCGCCTCCGGCGACTCGCTCCGCACGGCGTTGGCCGACGACAGGTTCACGATCGCGCCGCCGCCCCGCCCGACCATGTGGCGAGCGGCCTCCTGGCTGGCGAAGAAGACGGCGCGGACGTTGACGGCGAACGTGCGGTCCCAGTCCGCCTCGGTCACGTCGAGGATCGGCCCGTCCGGCATCACCGCTGCGTTGTTGACCAGCACGTCGATCCCGCCCAGGAGGCGCGCCGCGTCTGCGACCATCGCGCCCGCGGCTCCCGGCTCTGCCAGGTCGACCACCAGCGGCCGGACGCCGGCGACGTCGGCCACCGACGGGTCGACGTCGACCGCCACGACGCGCGCGCCCTCTGCGAGGAACGCGGCGACGAGCGCGCGGCCGATGCCCCGGGCCGCTCCGGTGACCACGACGCCCCGTCCTGTGAACCGCTCGCTCACGGCACCCTCGGCCGGAGCAGCGGGTGACCGGGGACGTCCGCGGGAGCCGAGGCCAGCTGTGTCTCGCCGACGCTCGTGGTCACCAGCACGTCGAGCCCGGCACCGGCGAATGCGAGGTTCGTCGGCGCATTCAGGACGATGCCCTCCCAGTCGTCCGCCAGCACCTCGACGCCGGCTCCGGCGCGAGCGCGCAGGATCCTGTCAGGGCGGTAGCAGGCGACGTACATCGTCCCCTCGGAGTCGAGCGCGATGCCGTCCGGGACCGTGCCGGGCAGATCGAGCACGACGCGGGGCTCGCCCGCGGAGCCGTCGGGCAGGATCGGTATCGCTGTTACGCCCGGCAGATACGACTCGACGACGAGCAGCTCGGTGCCGTCGAGCGACAGGCAGACGCCGTTCGGGTAGCGCGGCGCATCCTCACACCAGACGGTCGCCTCTCCGCCCGGCGCGATCCGGATCACGCGGCCGTCGTCCGCCTTCGTGTCACCCGAGTCGGTCACGTACAGGTTGCCGGCGGCATCGAACGCCGAGGCGTTCGGCAGCGTCATCGGAAGCGCGGAGTAGGCCTCGACGGCGCCGGACCTCGGATCGACCCGGACGACCTCGAGCCGTTCGCAGTCACAGGCGTAGATGCGGCCGTCGCCGTCCATCGTCAGGCCGAGGAGGCTGCCGCCGGTCGTGGCAACCTCGTGCATGTCGCCGTCCAGCGTCAGCTCGTAGACCTGGCCGGCCTCGCCGCCGGCGTAGAGCACGCCGCCGGGCGACCACACCACGCCCTCCGGGTGGTCAAGATCCTCAACGAGGATCGTGAACGGGCCGGCGCGAAGGTCATCCATGGGTCGATCCTCTCATGCGTCCCCGGCGCAGGTCTCCGACCACGACCCGGGCGCAGTTGCGCCCGTTCGCTCCGGTGACACCACCTCCGGGATGGGTGCCCGCACCGCACATGTAGAGCCCGCGGACCGGGGATCGGTAGCCGGCGTGGCCCTGCACGGGACGCAGCAGGAAGAGCTGGTCCGGAAGCATGTCGCCGTGCAGGTGGTGGCCGCCGGTCAGTGCGAGGCGGCGTTCCAGGTCGAGCGGCGACAGCACCTCGCGGGCGACCACCATCCCGGGCAGGTCGGGGAAGAACCGTCCGAGCTGCTCGACGACCCGGTCGGCGACGCGATCGCGCATCACGTCCCACCCTTCGCCGGCGAGCGCATACGGCTGCGAACGGACGCCGACGGTGACGACGTGCCCGCCCTGGGGCGCGAGCGACGCGTCGTGCACGGTCGGGAAGCAGACCTCGAGGTGGGGATCGACGGCGGAAATGCCGCGCCGGGCGTCCTCCTGCTGGCGGTCCATCTGCTCGAGCGGAAGCGTGACCTGGATCAGGCCGCGGTGCTCCTCGCCCGGCGATGTGCGACCCTTGAGCGCCGGCAGCCCGGCGAGCGCCAGGTTGAGCTTCAGGCTCGCCCCCTGGCAGCGATAGGCGCGGATCGCCCCGAGGAACCTGTCCGGCAGGTCGGCCGGGTCGCAGAGGGTCAGGAACGTCCGCTTGGGATCGGCGTTCGACACCACGACGGCGGCCCGGTGAGACGCGCCGTCCGCCAACTCGACGCCGCGTGCGCGTCCGCCATCGACGACCACGCGCGCGACCTCGGCGCCCGTGCGGATCTCGGCGCCCTCTTCGCGCGCGGCGTCGGACATCATCCGCGTCACCTCGCCCATCCCGCCCGCGACGAAGCCCCAGGGCACAGCGCCCGTCGGGTCGGCTGCGTGCTCGTGGAGTAGGGCCACGCCGGTGCCCGAGTCCGATGGCCCGGCGAGCGTGTTCGAGATGGCATCCCAGCCCAGCGCCGCCTTAATGTGCTCGGACTCGAAGCGACTGTCGAGGTAGCGCCGTGCCGACGTCGTCAGAAGCTCGGCGGCGCGCTCGGCCACGCCGCGGCGCCGGGCGGCACGCAGCCCGATGCGAACCGCACCCGGTGGGGCGTCCATCGTCGGGAAGAGGAGCGCTCCCATCTCGGCCATCTCCTGCTTGAACTCGAGGAAGGTGCGGGCGTCAGAGGAGGAGTGGGCCGAGATCTCGCGCGCGGTCTCGGAGTCGGAGTTCCGAAGCATGAACGAGGTACCGTCGGCGAAGAGGTTCAGCGACGGCCCGGCGGGGCTCAGCTTGAGCCCGCGCTCGCGCAGGCGCATGTCTCGCCACACCGCCGGCCGCAGCGCGCTCAGGACGTATGCGCCGGGAGAGGCGCGATACCCCGGGGCGAACTCCTCCGTGACACATGCGCCGCCGACGATCCGCCGCCGCTCGAATACCAGCGTGCGAATCCCCGCGCGGGCCAGGTAGAAGGCGGCGACGAGGCCGTTGTGGCCGCCGCCGACAACGATCGCGTCGTGGTCGCCAAAGCGCCTAGCTCGTCGCCGCAACCGGCCCCCGCGCACACTCCGCCACGGCTGCATCGACCGCCTCGCCGACGATCGAGAGCGCCCGTCGTAGCTCATCCGGAGGCATCAGGAGAGAGGGCTGGATGTTGTACGACGTGGTGCTCGAGTCGGCGAGCACACCGCGCTGGAGCGCCTCCTCGGCCACCCGCTGCTGGAGCTCGGGATTGCGCTCCTTCGTGCGGCGGTCGCGCACGAACTCGATGGCCTGGTAGCAGCCCCGAACCCGGACGTCGCCGATCTGCTCGTGGCGGTCGGCCAGGCGACCCAGCTCGTCCAGAGCGACCCGCTCCAGCTCGAGCACGTTGCCCAGCACGTTCTCGGAGCCGAACAGCTCGATCGTCCGCGAGGCGGCCACGCAGGCGGCCGGCAGCCAGGCCCACGTGCTCCCGGTTGGGACATCGTCGAACCCCATGGCCCGCTCCGTCCCGAGGAGGGCGCCGATCGGCATCACTCCTCCGCCCATTGCCTTGCCGAGGCACACGAGGTCGGGCTGCACGCCCCAGTGCTCGACGGCAAACATGCGACCGGTCCGCCCGAACCCGGTCTTCACCTCGTCGGCGCATAGCAGCCAGCCGTGCTCGCGGCAGAGATCGACCAGCGCAGGCCAGAACGTGCCGGGCGGTACCAGCACCCCGCCCGAGCCGGCGATGGGCTCAATGATCACGCCGGCGACGTCGCACGGGTCGACCGCGTGGAACAGCACGTGGTCGCGGAGGTAGTAGACCGTCGCGTCGCCGGTTCCGCCGGGCCGTGGCTCCCCGAACGGTGAGCGG
>JBOHBE010000109.1:0-5552 GCA_050698235.1 Gaiellales bacterium | reverse complement strand
GGAGGGACGCTTCGGCCTCTCGGTCGAGAGCGGCGACCCGATCCCCGACGACCGCCTCGAGGCGTTCCCCACCGCCGAGCGCACGATCACGGAGCAGGAGCGGCTCGAGCGGGGCGGGTGACCCCGGCACCCGGCTCGCCGTCTCATCCTCTCCGGTAGCACACGTGCGAGACGGGGAACAGCGACATCTTCAAGACGATCGTCCCGCAACGAGCGAGAATCGGGCCGTCGGCGCCTAGATGACCGCGGCGAGCAATGGTAAAGTCTGAGCGGGGATGGCGAGATTGACGGCAAGTCTTTCCAGTCGGCGGCTCGAGAGGCCGGAGTGGGTCGACCGCGTCCTCGGGTCCGTCCATCTGTGGAACGCCGTGCCGATCGCCCTGGCGGTGCTCACCCTCACGGCAGGGGGCTTCTGGCTCGGGAGCATGGTCGGCGGCGACCAGGCCGCTGCGGCGGCGACGCGGACGGTCCGGCTCCAGGGACGGGTCATCACCGTCGGCGGCGTCCAGTACGTCTCGACGCCCGCGCGGATCGTCCGGGTGAAGGGCAGGGACGTCCGGGTTGCCGCGCAGACGGTGCCGCTCGTCGGCCACACGACGCTGCTACCGGGTAGCACGGTTCGCGTCGCCACAACGGTCAATAACACGTCGGTGGCGACTGTGGTCCAGACGGTCAAGGTGCCGGTGACGGTCACGGCTCCAGCCAGCACCGTGACCGGCCCGACGACGACGATCCTCGACACCGTCACGCTGCCGGTCATCTCGACCGTCACCGTCACCGTGCCGTAGGCGGGACGGTCAGGCGAGCGACGGCTGCTCGGCCGCGGGGCGGCCGAACGTGACTGCGTCGCGGACCGGGGCCGGCACGGCGTCGGCGAGCTGGCGGTCGGGCTGGGCGCCGAGCGAGTCGTTCACGGTCGAGAACGCAAGCCGCAGTCCGAGCAGGAGCGTGGCCTCGAAGATCTCGCGGTCCTCGAAGCGCGCGGCCCGCAGAGCGGCCACCTGCTCCGGCGTCGTCGTCATCGGGTCGCGCACAACCGCCCGGCACCAGTCACACAGGGCCGCCTCGCGCACCGAGAGCTCACCCGGGACGTCGCCCGCGATGACGCCGCCCGCCGTCTCGTCGCCCGCCAGCTTCGCGAGCTTCCCGCCCCACGCCAGCGAGCAGTACGAGTCCCCGAATGCCGACACCGTCGCCGCGACGACGATCGCCTGCTCGCGGTCGGTGAGCGTTGTCGAACCCATGAGCGCGAGGCGCAGGTCGACGAACGACTTGAAGAGGTCGGGCCGCCAGCACCACAGGCGGACGAAGTTCGCGACGTAGCCGTCGCCCTGGCGAGCCGAGTCGTGGGTGGCGGTCGCGTCCGCGCTCTCGGGTGGCTCCTCGAGGAACACGCCCGAAGATTAGGGCCTTCAGCCCACCGCTGCACGTGCGATGTTCCGGTTAACCCGGAACAGGTTGTCCGGGTCGTAGGTGCGCTTGACCTCGGCCACGCGGTCGAAGTTCGGCCCGTACGACGCCCGGATCTGGTCGGGGCCCTCGTCGGCGGTCTGGAAGTTGATGTAGCTGCGGCCGGTGCAGAACGGCCCGAACCGCTCGCCGGCGTCGCGCACCCACTGCTGGTATCCGGCTTCTTCGGGCACGTCCGGCTCCCAGATGCCGATGGCGCCGGCCGCGTATCGCGCATCGCGGTTCCCGACCGCGCCGTCGTCCCACTCGCGCTCGTTGAGCGCGCCGCCGAGGTGCAGGAACGCGACCTCGGCGCCCGGGATCGGGCACTCCTCCGCGAGCCCTCGCACCGTCGAGAGGAGCCCGTCGGAGAGCTCTGTGGCGTACTCGGTCCTCCAGTAGTAGTGGAGGCCCTTCGGCTCGGTGGCGTCGAGCGACGATTGGAGCTCGGCGTACGGCCGGTCCTGGAGCAGGTTGAACACCGGATCGCCCAGCGCGCGAAGCGGCGCGACCACCCGGTCGGTGCGGCTGAGGTCGCCCGAGTAGCAGATCGCCATCGTGCAGATCCGCTTGCCGTGCCACTCCTCCGGCACGAAAGGCGCAGCGGGTGCCCGGAACATGATCAGGTACGTCGTGAGCTCGCGAGGAGCCTCGGACGTGAGCGTCCGGTACGTCTCGAGCACCTCGTCAGCCCGGTCGAACGGCCACGCGATCAGCCCTCCGTGCACGGTTGGGCCGACCTCGTGCAGGCGGAACGTGATCCGGGTGACGACGCCGAGGTTGGCGCCCGCGCCGCGGACGGCCCAGAAGAGGTCGGCGTTCTCGTCGTGGCTCGCTCGCCTGATCCGGCCGTCGGCGGTCACGAGCTCGACCTCGACCAGGTTGTCGACCGTCCACCCGAAGCGGCGGGTCAGATACCCGAGCCCGCCGCCCAGCGTGAGGCCGGCGACCCCCACCTGCGAGAAGAATCCGAGCACCGTCGCGAGGCCGTGGGCCTGCGTGGCCTGGTCGACGTCGCCGAGCAGGCAGCCGCCGCCGACATGGGCCACGCCGGCGTCGAGATCGACTTCGACATCTCGCATCCTCGACATCTCGAGCGTGAGGCCGTGCCTGGCGATCGACGTCCCGGCAATGTTGTGGCCGCCGCCCTTCACGCTCAGGAGCACGCCCTGCTCGTGGGCGAAGCTCACCGCCGATGCGACGTCCTTCGCCGACGTGGGCTGGACGACGAGCCGGGGCTCGTTCGCGACCATCCCGTTCCAGACGAGGACGGCCTCGTCCCAGCCGCGGTCGCCCGGGCGGAGCACCGGGCCGGCGATCCTCTGCTCGAGGTCGGTGAGCCGGGCCGGAAGCAGGGCAACCTGCCCGTCCTCGCGGCCGGCAATCTCCAATGTCGTCGTAGCCATGTGAATTTCCCCCTTCGATCGGTGCGTTCGAAGGTAGGCGGGGAGCCCCCGAGGCGCATCGGAGGCGCCACCCAACTTCCGCCGATCGGCGGTGTGGGTGGTTCCACGTAGAGCGCTCAGATCAGACGGTGCTCGTAGGCGTACGCCGTCGCGCCCGTGCGGGACGACGCGCCGAGCTTCGCGAGGATGTTGCTCACGTGCCGTTCGACCGTCCGCTCGCTGATGACGAGATGCGTTGCGATTACCCGGTTCGAGTGGCCGGCCGCGATCAGGCGGAGCACCTCGAGCTCGCGCCGCGTCAGGCCGTGGGTATCGCTGCGATCGTCCCGCGTCTCGGTCCGCGCCAGATCGGGAGCAGCCCCAAGCCGGCGGAAGCTCTCCCGGGCGGCCTCGAGCTCCAAGTCGGCGGCCTCGTCGTCACCAAGCCGGCGGCAGGCGTCGGCGACGAGCGCACGGGTCCGGGCCGCCTCATACGGAGCGTCGAGGTCTTGCCAGATCCGTGAGGCCCGCCGCAGGGAGACGAGTGCGGGGCGGGTGTCGTCCCCGGCCAATCCGATCGCACCTCGTGACCCAGCCGAGTGTGCCGCCAGGAGGCCGTCGTCGCCCTCGGCCAGCGTATCGAGCTCGTCGCAGGCTGATCGCGCTCCGGCCATGTCGCCCGTCGCGAGGCGGATCTCGACGGCCGCGGGCAGGAGCCGGGCCCGGGCGGATCCGTCGGCGGCCTCGGCGAGTGCCCGCCGGATACCGGCGGCCGCGGCGTCCGGGTCGCCGCTGGCCAGGCGTAGGAGGGAGAGTCCCGGCTGCGGCTCGTAGCCGCCGCGACCGGCCTCGCGGTACGCCTTCTCGGCCTGGGCGAACCCGCCCTGGAGGCGGTAGATCTCGGCCATCCGGTAGGTCGCCTCGGCAGCCGCCCAGGGCCAGCCCCGCTCGGCGAACCTCCGGCCGGCCAGCGCGGCTTCGTCGAGCGCGCCGCCCCATTCGCCCTGGTGCTGGAGGATCTCGGCCCTGTGGATGAGACATGTGCCCGTGAACGGCACGAGGCCGGGCTGCTCGTCGCACCACGCCGTGAGCGCGGTCGTCCACTCGCGCGCCCGACGGATGTCGTGTGCGAGCTGGCAGCTCTCGATGACCGAGCAATAGACGAGGCCGGTGGCGATTGGCGAGAGCTCGCCGGCGGTCGCGGCGACCATTGCCTCGTCGAGCAGCCCGAGCCCCTCGCCGAGCCGGCCAAGCTCGGCGAGCGCCCGGCCTTTGTCCATGAGTGCGAACGCCAGAAGGTCAGGGTCGCCGAACCGGTGGGCGATCTCCCCGGCCGCGGTCGCCAGGTCGCAGGCGGCTTGCCACTCGCCTGCAGCGCCGTGGCGCATGACCGCCGGCATCAGCGCCCACCCGCGCTCGACGCAGTCGCCTGGCTCGCGCTCCAGGTGCCGCGTGGCGCGGCTCAGCCAGCCCGATGCCGAGCCGGCCTCACGCCGGATCGTCAGGTGGATGCACAGCCAGATCGCGGTGCGCGCTGCGGCGCGGACGTCGCCCGCATCGGCGCGGGCCTGATGGGCCCGCTCGAGGGCCCGCAGCAGCTCGTCCTCGCAGCCGACCAGGTATGCCGAGGTGGCCAGGAGCTCAAGGTCATCCGGGCCGAGCGGCGAAGTGGTGTCGGCCTCCATGAGCGCGGCGTGCGCAACCGCCCAGTCCTGGGCTTCGAAGGCGTTCCGGCCTCGCCCCAGGGCGCCTGTGGCGTGCACGGCGGGTGGCATAGAGGGAGACTATCGGTCTCATGCCCGGCGATCTGACCTCGCTCTCTGCCCGTGCCGCCGTCGCCGCCCTTCGCGCCGGCGAGGTCGAGCCGCGCGAGCTGGTCGAGGCCGCGCTCCGGCGGATCGAGGCCGTCGACGGCCCGCTGAAGGCGCTTCCGACGCTCTGCGCCGAGCGCGCGCTGGCCCGAGCGGCGGCGGCCCACCGCCAATTGGCATTGGCGGGACTGCCAATTGCCGTGAAGGATCTGACCGACGTCGCGGGCGTCCGCACGACCTATGGGTCGCCGATCTACGCCGACAACGTGCCGGAGCGCTCCGACATCCTGGTCGAGCGGCTGGAGGAGCGCGGCGCCGTCGTCCTCGCCAAGTCGAACACGCCCGAGTTCGGGGCCGGGGGGCAGACGTTCAACGAGGTGTTCCCCACGACGCGGAACCCCTGGGACACGAGCCGCACGTGCGGCGGGTCGTCCGGCGGGTCGGCGGTTGCGCTCGCGAGCCGCCTGGTTTGGCTCGCGACCGGCTCCGACCTCGGCGGCAGCCTCCGCACGCCCGCGTCGTTCTGCTCGGTCGTGGGCCTGCGGCCGTCGCCGGGGCGGATCGCGCACGGCCCCGCCGAGCTGCCGTTCGACACGCTCACCGTCGAGGGGCCGATGGCTCGCGATGTCGCCGACGCGGCGCTCATGCTCGACGCGATGTGCGGATCGCACCCCGAGGATCCGCTGGCGCTGCCCGCGCCCGCCGAGCCGTTCCTCGCGGCGGCTCTCAGCCCCGAGCTCCCCACGCACATCGCCTGGAGCGACGACCTGGGGATCACTCCGGTCGAGCCGGAAGTGCGAGGGGTCTGCCGGGCTGCGGTCGAGCGACTGGCCGCCGCCGGCGTCGGGGTGGCCGAGGCCCACCCCGACCTGGGGACGGCCCCGGACGTGTTCCACGCCCTCCGCGC
>JBOHBE010000108.1:0-9599 GCA_050698235.1 Gaiellales bacterium | reverse complement strand
CCCGAGGTCAGCCAGTTGCGCGGCTTCTCGATCTTGAGGTATTGCGCCGCCCACATCTGGTGCTGGCCGACACCGGTCGTCCAGACCACGTCCTCGCCCTCGGTCATATCGCGCAGCCGCTCGATCACGTACTCGGGCTTGAGCGGCTCGGAGTTCCGGTAGCGGAACGGGTGGTCGGCCTTCCAGCCGCGGACGGTGTCGAGCCACTCGCTCGCCTTCGGCGGGCCGCCGTTCATCCGTGTCGCGAGCGCCTCGGCGAGCTTCGGCACGACCAGCTCGAGCGACCCGACGATCGGGATCTCGGCGTGCCGGTTCTTGTCGATCTCGGCCGGGTCGACGTCCATGTGGATCACCTTGGCACCGGGCGCGAACGCGTCGAGCCTGCCCGTCACGCGGTCGTCGAACCGCGAGCCGCAGGCGATCAGGAGATCGGCCTTGTTCATCGCCCAGTTGGCCGCCTTCGACCCGTGCATCCCGGGCAGGCCGATGCAGAGCGGATGTGAGTCCGGGAACACGCCCTTCGCCATGAGGGTCGTGATGACGGGCATCTGCACGGCCTCGGCGACGCGGATCAGGTCGGCCGGGTCGACGTTTGCCGACACGGCGCCGCCCCCGACGTAGAAGACCGGCCGCTCGGCTGCGAGGATCGCCTCGGCGGCCGAGATCACCTGGCGCGGGTGGCCGTGCTTGGACGGCTTGTACCCGGGGATGTCCACCTGCTTCGAAGGCTCATAGTCGAACGTCGCGAGCTGGATGTCCTTGGGGATGTCGACCAGCACCGGCCCTGGCCGGCCCGTGCGCGCGATGTGGAACGCCTCTTTCATCACGCGCGGGATGTCGCGGACGTCGCTGACGAGCCAGGAGTGCTTGACGATCGGCATCGTGATGCCCTGGATGTCGGCCTCCTGGAAGGCGTCGGTGCCGATGAGGTGGGTGGGGACCTGGCCGGTGATGCACACGATCGGCGTCGAGTCGAGGTAGGCGTCCGCGATCGGCGTCACGAGGTTGGTGGCGCCCGGGCCGGACGTCGCGATCGCGACGCCGACCTTGCCGGTCGCTCGCGCGTAGCCCTGGGCCATGTGGCCGGCGCCCTGCTCGTGGCGCGTCAGGTAGTGGCGGATCGAGTGCTCGCAGTGCGCCCACGCGTCGTACAGGGGCAGGATCGCGCCGCCGGGCAGCCCGAAGACGTCGGTCACGCCTTCCGCTTCGAGGCTGCGGATGATCGCCTCAGCGCCGGTGATCCGCTGCCTATCCACTGGCCATCACCCTATCGAAAGGGTGGTCTGCAAACTCCGCTGAGCCGGTGGCGTGATGGGCCAGCGCGTCGCACACCGCCTGGCCGACCTCCCAGGTTGCATACGCCCGGCCGCCGCGCACCTGGTCGGCGGTCGAGAGCCCCTGTGCCAGCACCTCGTCGACGGCCGCCGAGATCGCCCGGCCGACGTCGCGCCGGCCCAGGCCATAGGTGAACATCATCGAGACCGAGAGGATCATCGCGATCGGGTTCGCCTCACCCTGGCCGGCGATGTCGGGCGCCGAGCCGTGCACCGGCTCGAAGATGCCCGGCCCGTCCGCGCCGAGCGAGGCCGACGGGGCCAGGCCGAGCCCGCCTCCGACCGCGGCGGCGAGGTCGCTCAGGATGTCGCCGAACAGGTTCTCGGTCAGGATCACGTCGTAGTGGTCCGGCCGCGTGGCCAGGTTCATCGCGAACGAGTCGACCAGCTCGTGGGTGAGCTGGAGCTCCGGCGCCTCGGCGGCGTGGAGCTCGGTCACGACCTGCCGCCACAGCTTCGATGTGGCGAGGACGTTTGCCTTGTCCACCGAAACCACGCGCCCCGAGCGCCGCTTCGCGAGCCGGAACGCCCACCTCGCCACGCGCTCGATCTGCTCGCGCGAATAGCTGCACGTGTCGAACGCGCTGTCGTCGGTCAGCACCTTTTCGCCGAAGTAGAGCCCCCCGGTCAGCTCGCGAACCACGATCAGGTCGGTGCCCTCGTGGCGGACTGGCCGCAGGTTGGCGAACGTGTCGAGCTCCTTGCGCAGCTCGAGCAGCCCGGCCTCGGGACGGCGCGGGGCCGACTCCCACCGGGGGCCTCCGACCGCTCCGAGAAGGACGGCGTCCGACGCCCTCACCGCGGCCCGCACGTGGCTCGGGAACGGGTGCTGGTGCTTGTCGATGGCGTCGCCCCCGAACGGGAGGTGCACCTGGCGGACACGCGCGCCCATGAGCGACGACACGGCCTCGATCACACGGCCCGCCTCGGCCATCACCTCGGGCCCGATGCCGTCGCCGGCCAGACAGGCGACGATGGGGTTGGATCGGGGTTCGGTCATCAGACTTCGATCAGCTCCTTGTCCTGGTCAGACTCGATCGCGAGCTTCGCGTGGGCACATGCTCGCAGGTATGCCTCGGCCGACGCCTCGGTGATATCCGTCGAGACGGCCTGGCCCGCGAATGTGCGGCCGTCGGCCTCGACGACGACGCGCACCTCGCCCAGCGCGTCCGCGCCGCCCGTGACCGCGCCGATCGTGTACTCCGCGAGCACGACGGGCACCTCGAGCAGGCGCGTGATCGCCGTGAACGCCGCGTCGACGGGGCCGTCGCCCTCGGCCGATCCGGTGCGCTCACCGAAGCCGTTCCGCACGGTGACCTCCGCCTGGGCGGGCTCGCCCGTGCGGGTCGTGATCGCCAGCGACACGAGCTGGTAGGGGTCCTCCCGCTCGCGCAGGGAGTCGGAGGCGATGGCCTCGAGGTCGAGCGACGTGATCTTGCCCTTGCGGTCGGCAAGCTCCTTGAACCTGTCGAACGCGCGGCGCAGGTCGTCGCCCTCGATCGTGAATCCCAGGTCGGCGAACGCCTGGCGCAGCGCGTGCCGGCCGGAGTGCTTTCCGAGCACGATGTCGGAGCCCGTGAGCCCGACGGACTCGGCGTCCATGATCTCGTAGGTGCGCCGGTGTGCCAGCACGCCGTGCTGATGGATCCCGGCCTCGTGCGCGAATGCGTTACGACCGACGATCGCCTTGTTGGGCTGTACGACGTAGCCGCTGAGACGTGACACCAGGCGTGACGTCCGCATGATCTCGTTGGACACGATTCCGGTGTCGATGCCGAAGCGCGGCTTGCGCGTGCGCAGAAGCATCACGATCTCCTCCAGCGAGGCGTTGCCCGCCCGTTCGCCTATACCGTTTATCGTGCACTCGATCTGGCGCGCGCCGGCGGCGATGCCGGCCATGGAGTTCGCGACGGCGAGCCCCAGGTCGTTGTGACAGTGGACGGAGAGGATGACGCCGTCGATCTCCGGGACTCGATCGCGAAGCGCCGTCAGGATCTCAATGTATTCCTCCGGAACGGTGTAGCCGACCGTGTCAGGGATATTGATCGTTGTTGCCCCGGCGGCAATAGCGGTGCGCACGACCTGTGCCATGAACTCGATGTCAGTACGAGTTGCGTCCTCGCACGAGAACTCGACGTCAGAGCAGAAGCCCTTCGCCTTCCGGACCGCGAAATCGGTCGCCTCGATGACCTGATCGCGCGTCATGCGCAGCTTGTGCTCCATATGGATGTCGGATGTTGCGATGAAGGTATGGATGCGAGGGTTCTTCGCGTCGCTCAGCGAATCGATCGCCGCGTCGATGTCCTCCTCGTTGGTGCGTGCGAGCGATGCCACGACGCACTCGACGGCCCGGCTCACGGCCCGGATGCCGTCGCGCTCGCCGGGAGACGAGATCGCGAACCCGGCCTCGATGATGTCGACGCCCAGCCGGTCGAGCTGCCGGGCGATCTCGATCTTCTCCTGCGCGTTCAGCGCGATGCCGGGCGACTGCTCGCCATCTCTCAGCGTCGTGTCGAAGATACGGACGGTGTCCGTTTCTGAAGCCATGTCGTGGAACCTCCTCGGCCGTGGGAGAGCGCACCTCTCCCGTCGTGTGCGGGGTGCGTGTGCGCCGGGTCGCGGCGCGTAGGCCAAGAAGCTCGCCCTACCGGGCGAGGAGGAGGCCGAGAAGGTCGAGGGAGATCGGCGGCAGCCCGACAGGACGCCCGCTCAACGTGGAGCGGGCGAAGGTCCTCTCTGTGCGGGCGGTGCTCGACATGCGGATCACAGCATAGGGGGTCGCACGGTGCGCGTCAAACCCCTTCCGCAGGGGATCTGAGGAGTGGTGTATAACTTTGCGCGTATCGCCCAACTACATGAGGTGACGTCACAATGCCGCGTACGGGTGTCATAGGCGAGCAGATCTTCCAGCAAGTTGAGAAGCTCGAGAAGGGCGGCATGAGCCGCACCGATGCGTTCAAGAAGATCTCCGCCGACAGCGGGCGCCGCGAGGGCACGGTCGCCGCCAACTACTATCGAGTTGCGCGAAAGCGCGCGGGCGGATCGCTCAGGCCGCGCCGGCGTTCGGCCACGCGACGGACGACGTCGACGTCGGCGACGCGCGGCAGGCGAGCGGCGGCCGCGACGGCGACGAACGGCGATGTCGACGCGCTGACGCGCGCTCTTGTGCAGAACGTGCAGGCGCTGGCCGCTGCGATGAACGCTCAGGCGGCCGAGGTGAAGGATCTGCGCTCGCGCCTCGACGGCGTGCGCAAGCTGCTCGGTTAACGCACCTTCCCGCGCGCTTCGACAGTCCAGACGTGCTCGACGACGCCCGCTCGGGCGGCGCAGACGACGTCCTGAAGGTTCACGCACGTGCACACGTGGTTCGGGACGATCTCGATGCGGTCACCCACGTCCCACGATGCGGTTGAACGAGTCACGTCACAGATGCCGTGCTCTTCGTTGGTGTGATGAAGCATCACGTCAGGGTGATCGATAACCGCACCCTGGCCTTCGCCGCCGGGCCCGCCGAAGGCTGCGTCCGAGAGCATCTTCGAGCCGGCGTCGATTACCGCGTTCCCGGTCACCGCGGTTGAGATGACCGTGGTGTGGACCCGAAGCGCGCAGTCGTCGAGCGTCAGAGGGCCGTCGAAGGCCACCTGGGTGCGGTCGAGGAACACGTAGGTGCCGGCGCGGAGCTCGTTCACCGACGGCGTCAGGTGCGTCATGGCCATCGCCGGTGTGGAGCCGCCCGACACGCGGTCGCAGCGCAGGCCTGCCTGGCCGAACAGGTGGACGGCCTCCGCGAGCAGGGCCTCGATGTCGGCGAGCGCATCCGCAATCTCGGCTTCCGAGCCGCCGACGTGCCCGGGGTAGCAGCTGATCCCGGCGACGTCGAGCCCGTCGAGGCCGTCGAGCCGCCGGGCCAGATCGCGGCTCGCAGCAGCGCTCTCTACCCCGGTGCGGTGGAGGCCGACGTCGATCTCGACCAGCACCTCGGCGCTGACGCCGGCCGCGGCGAGCGCGGCGGCCATCGGTTCGGCCGCCTCGTGCGAGTCGACGGCGACGGTGAGGCCGGTGGAGCCCGCGACCTCGGCCAGACGCCGCCACGCCTCCGCCCCGTACACCGGGTAGTGCAGGAGGAGCGGGCCGAGCTCGTGGCCGGCCATCACCTCGGCCTCGCCGACCTTCGCGACGGTGAGCCCCGCCGCGCCGGCCGCGAGCTGCATCCGCGCGATGGGCGGCATCTTGTGCGTCTTGGCGTGGGGCCAGAGCGCGATGCCGTGCTCACGTGCGTAGCCGGCGAGCCGCGCGATGTTGGCCTCCATCCGGTCGAGGTCGACGACTGCGATCGGCGTGGGCAGCTCGCCGACGGGCAGGCCGACCCATGCATCCCGCTGTGTGGCCGGCTCGAGCACGGCGGCGATGCTACCCGACAGCCCGTGAAACAGCTGTACCAGGTACCAATGTTGCAGCCTCAGATGAAACATTGGTACCTGGTACAGGTGTTGCAGGCCGGTACGCTGACTCCATGTCCCCGCCACCCACGCTCGAGGGCGACCGGGTCACGCTGCGCCCGCTTGAGGAGCGCGATATCGACCGCCTGGTCGAGATCGGCGCCGAGCCGGAGGTGGCGCGCTGGTGGCCCGGCATCACGCGGGCCGACCTCACCGAGAAGGCCGCCGGCGAGGAGGACGACACGGTCGGCCTCACGATCGAGCGAGACGGCCGCGTCGTTGGCATGATCCAGTTCCACGAGGAGACGACGCCGGACTTCCGACACGCCGGCATCGACATCTTCATGGCGAGCGAGTGCCACGGCCAGGGCCTCGGCGCGGACGCCGTTCGGGCGCTGGCCCGTCATCTGATCGACGAGCGCGGCCACCACCGCCTGACGATCGACCCCGCGGCCGCGAACGAGCGCGCGATCCGCTGCTACGAGCGGGTCGGCTTCCGCCGGGTCGGGATCATGCGGCGCTACTGGCGCGACCCGGCCGGCGAGTGGCAGGACGGGCTGCTGCTCGACCTCCTGGCCGGCGAGCTCTCCTAGGGCTCGAGCCGCACCTCTTCGCGCACGCTCACGCCGTAGCGCTCGAGCCGCGAGAACAGCGGCCCGTACGGCACGCACCGCTCGGACGGGAGGACGCCCGTGTGGGCGCCGAGCTCGCCGCGGCAGATCATGTCGGCGACCACCGCAGGGGGGCACGCCGTCGAGATTACGCCCCCGCCGAAGTCGAGCCTGTCGACCGCGGTCGTGACGCACTCGACGATGGCCAGGCCGCCCTCGCGGCCGTGCGCCTCGATCCGGTGGATGCCGAACGCGTGGTGCGACGGCGACGCCTTGGGCAGCCGGGCGAGCAGGGCGAGCAGCACCTGGCGGGGCACGGCCGGCGTCCCGTGCACGTCGACAGGCTCGGTCCCGGCCAGGCCAAGCTGGGTCAGGAGCCTGATCTTGTCGAGGAAGACCGGGTTCAGCGAAAGCTGGAAGCTGACGTTCCGCGCGCCGAAGCTCTCGGCGAACGTCGCCTGCTCGGAGTGGATCGTGTAGATCGTCGGTGCCGGGCCGGCGGGCGGGCCGAACTCCACGGTGCCCGCATCGGTCAACGGCTCGACGAACTCGACCTCGCCGTCGCGAATGATCGGCGTCGGCATCGAGAGCTCGTCGAGGATCGTCTCGATCGCGTACGGCGCCACGAGGGGCCCGGCCGGCGGGTCGGGGTCGCGGCCGGCGGCGCCGACGACGATCCGCTCGACGTCGTCGCCGAGGAGCTCGACGGCCCGGGCCGCCATCACGTTGGTCTTGCCCGGCGTCGAGCCCATCCCGAGCACCGCCAGGAGGCCGGCCTCGCGGAAGCGCTGGTCGAGCCCGAGCTGCTCCCTCGCCACGTGGAAGAGGCCGCCCAGGTCGAGGTAGTGCGCCCTCGCCGCGAGCGCGACCTCCATGGCATCGAGGTTGACGCGGTAGGACGCGGTGTTCAGGAGGACGTCGGCGCCGTCCAGCGCGGCGGCCGCCTGGTCACGGTCGCGGATGTCGAGCGCGCCGGCCGTCGCACGGCCGCCACCGTGCCGCTCGGCCACCTCCCGCGCCCCGGCCTCGTTGATGTCGAGGACCAGGATGCGCTCGACGCTCTCGTGCTCGGCCAGCGTCGCAACGATGGCAGGGCCGATGATGCCGGCCGCGCCGACGACCGCGACGGTACCCATGTGTTAAGAGGAGACGGCCTGCCGGGCGCCCGACTTCGTCATCTCGACCCACGCATCGTCGAGAACGGTGTCGAGCACGTCGTGGATGAAGTCCAGGTCGTCGCGCGTCGCGACGAGCGGCGGCGAGAGCTGGATGACCGGGTCGCCGCGGTCGTCGGCCCGGCAGATCAGGCCGGCCTCGTACACGCGCTGCGACACGAAGCCGCGCAGCAGGTACTCGGCCTCGGCGTCGGTGAAGGTCTCCTTCGTCTCCTTGTCCCTCACGAGCTCGAGCGACATGAAGTACCCGGCTCCACGCACGTCGCCGACGATCGGCTTCTCGCCGAGCTTGTTCAGGATGCCGCGGAAGTAGTCCTCGTTCTGGCGGACGTTCTCGAGCACGCCCTCGCGCTCCATCACCTCGAGGTTCTTGAGCGCGACGGCGCACGAGACGGGATGGCCGCCGTAGGTGATGCCGTGGTTGAACATGTTCGTGCCCTCGATGAACGGCGCCGCGACAGCGTCGGTCATGAGCACGCCGCCCAGCGGCACGTGCGCCGAGCCGATGCCCTTCGCGAACGTGATGATGTCGGGGCGGATGTCGTAGCGCTCGGACCCGAACCAGTACCCGAGCCGGCCGAACCCGCAGATGACCTCGTCGGCGACCAGCAGGATGCCGTACTCGTCGCAGATCTCGCGGACGCCGCGGCAATAGCCCTCCGGCGGCGTGAACGTGCCACCCGAGTTCTGGACGGGCTCGATGAACACCGCGGCGACGGTCTCGGGCGTCTCCTGCTCGATCTGCGCGCGCAGCTCGTCGAGGAGGAACTGCGTGAACTCGGCCTCGGTCTCGCCCTGCGGGCGGCGGTAGCTGTTCGTGTTCGACACGTGCCTCACGCCCGGCATGAGCGGCTCGAACGGCGTGCGCAGCGGCGCAACGCCCGTGAGCGAGAGCGCGCCGTACGTCGTGCCGTGGTAGGCGATCCGGCGCGCGATCATCTTGTAGCGGTTGCGGAAGCCCTTGAACTGGTGGTACTGCTTGACCAGCTTGATGATCGCCTCGTTCGCCTCGGAGCCTCCCGAGACGAAGAAGATGCGGTTCAGGTCGCCCGGCGCCAGCTCGGCCACCTTCCCGGCGAGCTCGACGGAGCGCGGGTGGGCGTAGTTCCAGTTCGTGTAGAACGGCAGCTCCGCCATCTGCGTGGCCGCGGCCTCGCCCAGCTCCGCCCCGAAGCTGTAGCCGATCTGCGTGCAGAAGAGCCCTGACAGCGCGTCGAAGTACTTCTTGCCGTTCGTGTCGTAGACCGAGCAGTGCTCGCCGTGCGAGATGACGGGGACCTCGTCCGTCTCATACGCCGAGTGGCGCGTGAAGTGCATGAGGAGATGACGCTTCGCGAGCGTCTGGAGCTGGGCGTGGTCGGTCATGCGTGGCGATCCTTTCGGGGGCGTGGCAGCCCATGGATCGTACAGGGAACGGGCTCTCACGGCCTCCGATCGAGGGCGGCCTCTATACTCGCCGGGCACGGCTTCGACCGCGGGGGTATAGACCAATGGCCGTCCATACAGGTACGTCTTCAGAGGCACTGCGCGCCAAGCGCGACCGTTATGTCGCCCGGGGGGTCTCGATCGCCCCGATCTTCGCAGCGCGCGCCCACGGCGCCCGCCTGATCGACGCCGACGGGCGCGAGTACATCGACTTCGCCGGCGGCATCGGCGTCCTGAACCTGGGCCACACGCCGGAGGCGGTGGTCGAGGCGATCAGCCGCCAGGCCGCCGAGCTGATCCACGCCTGCTTCCCGGTTGCGGCGTACGAGCCGTACCTCGAGGTCTGCCGGATGCTGTCCGAGCTGGCGCCGGGATCGCACGAGAAGAAGGCGGTGCTCGTGAACTCAGGCGCCGAGGCCGTCGAGAACGCCGTCAAGATCGCCCGCTACCACACCGGCCGGCCCGCGGTCATCACGTTCGACCGCGGCTTCCACGGCCGCACGCTGCTCGCCATGAGCCTCACCTCAAAGCTCGTCTACAAGCGCGGGATGGGCCCGTTCGCGCCGGAGGTCTACCGAGCCCCCGCTCCGTACCCGTATCGCGGAATCACCACAG